>CALFXA010000072.1 GCA_937928015.1 uncultured Anaerolineales bacterium
ATTTATGTGACGCGCGGCGACCTGGACGGGGCGATGAAGCTCTACCAGCAATCCCTGGAAATCAAGGAAGGGCTGGGCGACCTGAAAGGCACAGCAATGACACGGGGGATGATGAGTCAAATATATTGGGCGAAGAAAAACCACTCCGAAGCAATTCAATCCTTGTTGAGCGGGTTGATGCAATTAGTGAGGCTGGGAATCGAGCCGCAAACCCAACAGGCAATGGCTTCAGATATGGCAGAATGGAGGAACGAACTCGGGAGTGAGGGTTTTGATCCGCTTTGGAGAGAGATCACTGGGCAGGAGGTGCCTGATTGGCTGACATCGGAACCCGCCGCTTCGACAGGTTCCGCGCAGGGCATGACGGCCGAGCAGTTCATCGCGGGGGCGATACGGGCCCAGCGCGAGAAGGCCCCCGAAGCCGAGCAGTATTTCAAGGCCGCACAGCAGATGGCAAGCAACCCCAATGCGCCCGAAGAATATCAGGCCCTGGGGAAGGTCTTGCAGCGCATCTTGAGCGGGGATGGGAAGGTCGATCTCTCCGCCCTACGGCCAGAATGGGCGGAATTGATCCGCCAGGAGATGGAGTAGTTGCTTTTCTCAGGGGGTGGTTGGGGCGGATCCTTGCGCTTCGACTACGCTCAGCGCGAAGAGACTGGGGATATGCCCTTCGACTGCGGCCCTTTCAGAGCCTCCGCTCAGGGCGAAGATAACTCGGCCTCCGCTCGGGCGGACATTTCGTCCTGAGCGGAGGCTGAGCGTTTTTTTGCGAAGCCGAAGTCGAAGGACGAAGAGGTTGGTAGATGCGCTTACCCTTTCGGGTACGATGTCGACTGCGCAGGCACCCTTCGACTGCGCTCCCCGCTTCGCAGGTCGCTCCGCTCAGGGCGGAGATAACTCAGGGCGAAGTGCGCTGGCGCACGGCCTCGTACACGATCAGGGCGGTAGAAATGGAGACGTTGAGCGAGTTGACCTGTCCGAACATGGGGATGAGCACCTGCTGGTCCGCGTGGGACATCCAGAAGTCGCTCAGGCCCGCGTCCTCGGTGCCGACGGCGATGGCGGTGGGACGGGTCAGGTCGGCGGCGGTGTAGGGCTGGGTAGCGGCGGGGGTGGCGGCCAGCACCTGCATGTCCCTGGACTTGAGCCAGGCCAGCGCGGAGGTGTTGTCGGCTTCGACGGTCTGCACGCTGAAGGCGGCGCCGCGGCTGGCGCGGATGACGTTCGGGTTCCACAGGTCCACGCGCGGGTCGCATACGAGCAGGGCATCCACGCCCGCGGCGTCCGCGGTGCGCAGGATGGCACCCAGGTTGCCAGGCTTCTCGACCGACTCGGCCAGGATGACCAGGGGCAAGGGGCGCAGATGCAGGTCAGCGAGCGAGCGGCTGGGGATGGGGAAGACGCCCAGCCAGCCGTCGGGGCCCTCACGGTGAGACATCTTCTCGAAGACCGCGCGGGAGACGGTCAGCGTTTCGACGACGGGCAGGGCGATGGGGCGGGAGGTCAGCTCGGGAGCGGTGAAGACCGTGCGCGGGGTGAGGCCTGAGGCCAGGGCGAGGGTCAACTCGTCCCAGCCTTCCACCAACATCAGGCCGTCGCGCTGGCGCTGACGCTTGTCCTCGCGCAGTTTGACGATGGATTTGACGCGTTCGTTTTGCAGGCTGGTGATGTCGAAGGTCATGGGGATATATTATACGCCCTGAGCGGAGCCGCGCGCATTTTGCGCGGCGTAGTCGAAGGGCGAGAGTTGAGCAAGATATATGCCCTTCGACTGCGCTCAGGGTGAAGTACTCCAAGATACCCACGCTTCGACTGCGGGCGGAAGAACGCCGCCCTCCGCTCAGGGCGGAGAGCCCGCTCAGGGCGGAGGTTTCTTTTCCCTGCGTCTTCGTTCTTCGGTCACGATCTCGTGGATTCTGGTGTAGTCGTTGGCGATCAGGGCTTGTTTCTTGGCGCGGCTCCAGCCTTTGATCTGGCGCTCATAGCGCAGGGCGTCCGAGTAACGGTCCACTTCTTCGGAACACCAGACCAATGTCACAGGGCCGCGGGAGTAGGTGTAGGCCGTGCGTGAGACGCCTTCCTGATGCTGCCAGAGGCGCTTTTCCACATCCGCGGCGCTGCCCGTGTAGTAGGTCCCATCGGAGCATTCGAGGATATAGACGCGATAAGGCATTTCTTTTTCCCATGCTCGCCTTTCGACTGCGTTTGGACGAAGAACACGTCCTCACTCCGCTCAAGGCGAAGTACTCCAAGATACCCACGCTTCGACTACGGGGCGAAAGAACATCGCCCCTCCGCTCAGCGCGGAGAAATCTAAAGATCCTTCCTGACCTTGACCCCATCTTGTTTGACGATGTAGGCGGGAACGCCCACCACGGTGCAGTGGGGCGGGACGTCCTTGACCACCACGGCGTTGGCGCCGACGATGGAGTAATCGCCGATGTGGACCCTGCCGATGACCTTGGCCCCCGCCGTGATCTGGACGTGGTTCCCGATGACGGGACGGTCGTTCTCGTTGGCGAAGCCGACCGTGACCTGCTGGTTGATCCAGCAGTTCTCGCCGATGCTCTCGGCCGCGACGATGGTGCTAAAGCCATGCTGGATGAACAGCCCAGGACCGATGGAGGGCACGTCGAGGTACAGGCTGTCGAGCGGGCGGTAGAAGAGCTTGGCCAGTTCGAGGAACAGGCGCGTGGCCAGTCCGCGCTGACGCTTGATGCGGTAGTAGAACAGGGTGCGGAATTCGGGGAACTTCCACAGCAGCCAGACCAGGCCGTTCCAGTCGGCGCAGTCCGAGTCGGCGAAGGAGGTCACCTCGAGCCAACGCTCGACGTCGCGCTGGATGTGGGGCCGCTCCGACGAGCGGCGGAAGAGCCAGAGGTGCAGGGCGGCGCGGGCGGTGGAGAGGATGCGGAGGATGCGAAACAACATTATGGGGTCCCTTGTTCGATGCGCAGGCAGGCCGCCTGATGGGTGGGGCTGACGGCGTGCCAGGGTGGGTCGATCTTCCCACACTCAGCAGTGGCGATCGGGCAGCGTGGGTGGAAGCGGCAGCCCGTGGGCAGGTCGATCGGGTTGGGGGTCTCGCCCTGCAGGATGACGCGCTCGCGGCGCTGGCGCGGGTTGGGCACGGGGATGACCGAGATCAGGGCCCGGGTGTATGGGTGTTGCGGGTTCGCCAGGACCTCGCGGGCGGGTCCCGTCTCGACGATGCGGCCCAGGTACATGACCGCCAGGCGGTCGGCGAAGTAGGCCACGGTGCTCAGGTCGTGCGTGATGAAGACGATGCTCACGCCGCGCTTCTGGCGCAGGTCGCGCAGCAGGTTGAGGATCTCGGCGCGGATGGAGACATCCAGCATCGAGACGGGTTCGTCGGCGATGAGCAATTCGGGCTGCAGCACCATGGCCGAGGCGATCACCACGCGCTGGCGCTGTCCGCCCGAGAGCTCGTGCGGGTAACGCAGGAAGTAATCCTCGGCGGGACGCAGCCCCGCCTCTTCGAGCGCGGTCTTGACGCGCGCGATGCGCTCCTCCCTGCCGCGCGCCAGTCCGTGTACCACCAGCGGCTCGGCCACGATCTCGAGGATGGTGGCGCGCGGGTTGAGCGACTCGTAGGGGTCCTGGAAGATCATCTGGGCCTGCTGGCGCAGGCGCTTCATGGACATGCGCGGCAGCACCTGCTGCTCGCGGGTGCCCACGCCGCCCGATTCGAGCGGGACCAGGCCCGCGCGGGCACGGCGCTCGTGTGCGCCGACCGTCTCGTTGTGGAAGAGGATCTCGCCGTCGGTCTGCTCTTCGAGGCCGATCAGGGTGCGGGCGATGGTGGTCTTGCCACAGCCCGACTCGCCGACCACGGCCAGCACCTCGCCGCGCTCGAGCGTGAACGAGACCCCGTCCACGGCCTTGACGTAGTCCGCGGGCTTGCGGCGCAGGAGGTCGGTCAGCGATTGGCGGATGGGGAAATACTTGTAGAGATTGCGGACTTCCAACATGGGCGCGGTCATGAGAAGCGGGCCTCCCGTCCCTGGCAGAGATGGCAGGCGGCGTAATGGCCTGGTTCGGTTTCGAGCATGGGCGGAGAGACCGTCTCGCAGGCTTCCACCTTCACGTCACAGCGCGGGTGGAAGCGGCAGCCCGTGGGCAGGTCGGTCAGGCGCGGCGGCGTGCCTGGGATGGAGGCCAGGGTATCGCCCGGGCGGTTCAAGTCGGGGAAGGAGGCCAGCAGTCGGCGCGTGTAGGGATGCTGCGGATTGTTGTAGATGGCGTCGGCGGTGCCGTATTCGGCCACCTTGCCGCCGTACATCACGACCACCGAATCGCACACCTCAGCCACCACGCCCAGATCATGGGTGACCATGACGATGGCCAGGCCGAGTTCCTTCTGGATCTCCTTCAGCAGTTGCAGCACCTGGGCCTGGATCATCACGTCCAGCGCGGTGGTGGGTTCGTCGGCGAAGAGCAGGTCGGGCGAGCAGGCCAGGGCCATGGCGATCATGGCGCGCTGCCGCATGCCACCTGAATACTGGTGCGGATACTGGTCCCGCCGCGCGCGCTGAATGCCCACCATCTCGAGCAGTTCGCCCACGCGTTTCTCGGCGGCCTCGCGGTCCATGAGGTTGTGCAGTTCGATGGCCTCGCGGATCTGGTCGCCGACCTTCATGACGGGGTTGAGGGCGTTCATTGCGCCCTGGAAGACGATGGCCATCTCCTTCCAGCGCACGGCGCGCATCTGCGGCTCGCTGAACTGCAGCAGGTCCCTGCCCTGGAAGAGGGCGCGGCCCGAGGTGATGCGTCCGCTGGCGGGCAACAGGCGCATGACCGACATCAAGGTGGTGGTCTTGCCGCAGCCCGACTCGCCCACCAGACCGACGGTCTGGCCTGGCAGCACGTCGAAGGAAACATCTTCCAGCGCGCGCGCCACCTTGCCGTCGGGCAGGAGGAACTCCGTGGTCAGGTTGCGAACGGATAAAAGCGCCTCGCTCATTCCACCCCCTTGCCTGGTACCGTGACCATATTCTGATCTCCCTCCAGGTGATGCGCCGTCAAGCGCGGATTGAGCATCTCCTCCAGCACGTTGCCGAGCAGTACACAGCCCAGCGTGACCCACACGATGGCCAGGCCAGGCGGCAGGTAGAACCACCAGGCGCCATTGGTGACCGCGCTGCGGTCGAAGGCAAAATTGAGCATGGTGCCCCAGGAAGGTTTGGTCGGGTCCCCCAGGCCGAGGAAGGCCAGGCCCGACTCGACCAGGATGGCCGTGGACAGGATCAGCACGGTGTTGGCCACGATGAGCGGCATGATCTGCGGCAGGATGTGCTTGCGGATGATGTGTCCGTGCCCCGCGCCGATGGCGCGCGCCCGTGCCACGAACTGGCGCTCCTTGATGGTCAGCACCTGTGAGCGGATTAGGCGCGCAGTACTGGTCCAGTAGAGCAGGCCAATGACGGCGATCAGCACGGTCAACGGGGAAATCTTCAGGTCCAATTGACGGATGGTAGCCACCAGAATCAGCATCAACGGCAGGTCAGGGATGACCAGCAGGATGTCGGTGATGCGCATCAGGAGGTTATCCACTGCGCCGCCGAAGTAGCCCGCCAGAATCCCGAACAAACTGCCGACGAACATGGCGATGAAACCCGCCATGAAGCCGACCATGAGCGAGATGCGTGCGCCGTGAACCAACTGCGACCAGACGTCGTGGCCCGCGTCGTCGGTGCCGAGCGGCGCGTGGACGGCGGGCGAGGCGAAGGTCAGGCCGTGGCCGCCCTCGTCGCGGATGATGTCGCTGGGGCTGTAGGGAGACAGCCAGGGGGCGAAGGTCGCCACCAGGATCGACGTAATAACCAGGAAGGCGCCCAGCAGGCCCAAACGATTCTTGCGGAAGGTCTTCCAGAACTCGGCCAGGTTGCGTTTGAAGAGAGTCCAGTTCTCGTTCATGTCACGACTCCTTCACGCGCGGGTCGAGCACGGCGTAGAGCACGTCCGCGGCCATGTTGGCGATGATGACGCTGACCGCCAACAGCAGGAAGGCTCCCTGCAAGAGCGGATAGTCCTGTTTGGTCAGCGCGGTCTGGAAGAGCTTGCCCAGGCCGTCGTAGGAGAAGACCGTCTCGATGTAGATGGCGCCCGAGACGGTGAAGCCCAGGTTGAGCGCAATCAAGGTGACAATGGGCAGCATGGCATTCTTGAGGGCGTGTTTCCACAACACCTGCCAGTGGCTCATGCCCTTGGCTTTGGCGGTCAGGATGTAGTCCTCGCTGAGCACTTCGAGGATGGACGAACGCATGATGAGCATATACTCGCCCAGGTACAGGATGGTCAGCGTGAAGGTCGGCAGGATCAGATGTCGGGCCACGTCGGGGATGATCGTGTAAAGCGGCTTGCCCACATTGATCGGGCTGACGATTCCGCCCGTGGGCAGGCCGAACCAGGTGCTGCCCGCCGCCAGCAGGATAATGCCCAGCCAGAAAGTGGGGATGGCCCAGGCGATCAATGAGAAGGTCAGTGCGCCGACATCGATGGCGGTTTTGCGCTTCCAACCCGCCAGCAGACCGAGGATCACGCCGAATATGATAGAGAGCAATTGCCCCAGGCCGATCAGCAGGACGGTGTTCCACAGCTTGGACATCAGCACTTCGCTGACGGGCCGCCGCAGCGACCAGGAGACGCCCAGGTTGCCCTGCGCCCACTGCCCGAGTGTGTCGAAAAACTGGTCGGGGAAGACAGGCTTATCGAGGCCGAACTGCTCGCGCAGGGCTCGCTGTGTCTCAGCGGAGATGCGCACATTGCGTCCCACCACCGCGCGGACGGGGTCGCCTGGCAGCACGCGGAACAACAGGAAATTGATAATGACCACCACGAAGATGGTCACTATCGACAGGCCGAATTTGCGTAGAAGGTAATCGCGACGGTTCATGGATGATCTTTGTTCGCCCTGAGCGGAGTCGCATGCTTTTGCGGCGCAGTCGAAGGGCAGATTTTAACCGTGCGCTTCGGCTGCGGGCGGAAGAACGCCGCCCTCCGCTCAGCGCGGAGAATTTACTTCACTGCCGTCACGTTTAGCAGCGACTGGGCCGACTCGATGCCCAGCGGGGACTCGATGAAGCCCGCGAAGCGGTCCGAGCGGTAGGCTTGCAGCATCTTCTCGTAGTACATCACGATGTATGGGCGGTCGTTGAAGACCATCTCCTGCATCTTCCAGACCACCTTCTGGCGCTCGGCCTTGTCGACGATCTGCTGCTGGTCGAGGTAGAGCTGATCGTACTCGGGGTTGTGATAGCCGCTGTCGCTCCAGCCGCCGTCCACGAACTGGTCGGTGGTCATGACCGACAGGATGAAATCGGGATCAGGGTCGGGGCCCCAGCCCCACAGCACCAGGTCGTAATCACCCGCGGGGGTGGTGGCCGCCACCAGGGCGTCGGGGTCCACGGCTTCGGGCGTGGCCTTCATGCCCGCTTGGGCGAACCAGCCCGCCATCAGGTCCGCGATGCGCGGATAGACGGCGGAGTCGGACGGGAATTGCAGGCGGAACTCCAGGCGCAGGTCGCCCTTTGCACGTACACCGTCGCTGCCGAGGATGTAGCCCGCATCCTCCAGGACGCGGCTGGCCTCAGCAGTATCAAAGGGGATTTCCTTGACGTTCGGGCTGTGCCAGAATCCGCCGCCCAGGGTGGGTGGGACAATGGTATCGCCAGGCGTAGCCAGCCCCTGCGCCACCACCTCGACGATGTCCTGCTTGTTGATGGAATGCGCAATGGCCAGGCGCACGGCAGGGTCGGCCAGAGCGGGGTTGCCCGTCGGTGCGGGATCGTTGTTCGGGTCCACGGAGTTGATGATCAACTCGTTGAAGTAACGTCCGTCGATGGCGGAAGCGGTCACGTTCTCGAAGCCCTTAACCGTCTCGAAGGCGCTGGCAGGCACCTCATTGACCAGGTCGATGTCGCCCACCTTGAGGGCCTGGATCATGGCGTCGGTATTGTCGAAGGTCTGGAAGATCACGCCGCCGATCTTGGGCGCACCGTCAAAATATGCCTGGTTCGAATCCAACAACAACACGCCCGTGTCCTTGTCAAAGGTCTTGACCTTGAAGGGCCCCGTGCCAATGGCGGCAAAGTTGGTGAAATTTTGCAGGTCGGCCGAGGTGGTGAAGGTCTCGAAGTCGGGCGGATAGACCGCATACAGGAAGGAGGTGCGGTAATCCATGTTAGCAATCGGGTACTCGGTGACGATCACCACGGTCTTGTCATCGGGCGCGGTCACTTCCTTGAAGCCGCCTGTATAGTTGGCCGAGGCGGCCCAGCCCTCGGGGTCCTTCATGATGGCGTTGATGGCCCAGGCCATCTGTCCCGCCGTGAAGGGCCCGCCGTTGTGCCACTGGATGCCATCCTTGAGGTGATAGGTCCAGGTCAGGCCGTCATCAGACACGGACCAGTCTTTGGCCAACATGCCCTCATAGGTACCGTCGGCGGCCTCGGTGACCAGGGTGGAGTAGATCAAATCAAAGATGGTATAGGATTCGGTCAGAAAAGCATAGGCGGGGTTGAGGGTATCGGGCTTGCCGATCCAGCCGATCTTCAGGGTCGCATCACTGCCGCCGCTGGCGGGCGGCTGGGTGGCGCTGACCACGGTCGGCGTAGTCCCGCCGCCGCACGCCGATAATAGCAGGGTGACCAGGACCAATACATACAACAGGTTTCGTTTCATGGCTCTCTCCTCCAGAGAATCTGAAATGCAAAAGTCCGCGCTCATGCAGAACTCTGCTCGGGCGCGGACGCTCAGCGTAACAACGAATTGAACGGGCAACGGCTTTTCGTGGGTCTCAACGATGATCCTTCCATAAAAATTGTACTGGATTTTGGGAATATGGAAAAGAGTTTATACTGGGGAATATCGGAGGACCCATGGAGAAACCCATCAAACTAACCGAAAAGTACGAGCGAAACGGCTGGCCCTCGGTGGCCCGCCCCGACCTCAAGCCGCCCAAAGGCTGGAATATCCCGCTGATGACCTCGTTGGAGCGCATCCGCTCGCATAACCTTTCACCCGACGGAAAATCCATCGCCTACATCAAGGACGGGGAAAGCCTCTCGGACGTGTACCTGATGCCGTCCAATGGAGGCTGGCCCAGCCGCATCAGCACAGAGCGCGGACTGGTGGCTTACTGGGACGATGAGGTGCCGCAATGGTCACCCGACTCGAAGTGGCTGGCCTTCACGTTGAAAGGCCATGTCCATGTGGTGCCCGCCTCCCTGAGCGGAGCCGAAGGGAGTGGTCTGCCGCGCAAGGTCACCGACTTTACCACCTATGCCAGTTCCCCCAAGTGGATGCCCGACTCGAACGGCCTGATCGTCAGCGTGGAACGCGACGACGCCACCCAACTGCTCCTGACCGACCGCGGCGGAATCTGGCCCCGCGCCCTGACGACCGACACCTTGGGCGATCACTGGGACCCTCAGCCTGCTCCCGATGGAAAGTCCGTAGCGTTCGTCTACCGCCCCTTCGACGACCTGAACCGCCTTGACATCCGCGTCATCGACCTGGCCAGCGGCGAAATACGGATGGTCCACGGCCTGCCGAAGGTCCGCATGGGAATGCCGCGCTGGTCACCCGATGGACAATGGATCGCCTTCATCTCCCAGGAAGCAGGTCACGACGACGTGTGGCTGATGCGGCCTGATGGATCGAACCTGCGTCAACTCACTTACGAAGGTCTCGACTTCGCCGAGTTCGCCTGGTCGCCCGATGGCAGGTCTCTGGCGGCGACACGCATCCGTAACGTATCGTTCGAGCTGGTTCTGATCGATGTGGAGTCTGGCAAGGTCACCGACCTCAAAGTGGAACCTGGTGTCCACTCGCGGTTGTGCTGGCTGCCTGACGGTGGGTCGTTGACCTTTGAGTTCGAGTCGCCTGTGCGAATGCCCGATATTTATCGAATCGAGATCGCCAGCAAACAAGTAACACAGTTGACCTTCTCCACGCCGCCTGCACTGGCCGCGCTAAAGCTGGTCATGCCTGAACACATCACCTATAAGAGTTTCGACGGTTTGGACATCCCCGCGCTGTTGTTCAAACCCGAGAAGCCCAACGGCGCGGCAGTACTGCATCCACACGGCGGACCGTCCTCGCTGTATTCAATGGAGTTCGACATTTTAGCGCAATACCTGCTGGCCAAAGGCTACACCTTCATCGCTCCGAACTATCGCGGCTCGACGGGTTATGGTGTGGAGTTTGAGCATCGCAATTACGGCGACTGGGGCAAGGGCGATCTGCAAGATTGCCTGTACGGCGCAAAGTTCCTGCGCACGCTGCCGTGGATCGACCCGACGCGCATCGCCATTCTAGGCGGAAGTTATGGCGGCTATATGACCGTCTCCGCGCTTTCACGCGACCCTGAGTATCTGTTCGCCTGCGGAGTCGCCAAGTACGGGGACTCGAACCTGGTCAGCTCGTGGGCGCAGTGCAACCGTGAATTGCGCCTATATACGGAGATATTCCTCGGTCACCCCGCCAAGAATCGACAAGCCTATCTCGATGGCTCCCCGCTGTACGACGTGAAGAATGTGCAAAAGCCTGTGCTGGTGCTGCACGGCCTGCTGGATGACATCGTCCCGCCTGAGGCCTCCGAGGAATGGGTAGAGGCCTTGAAGCATGAAGGCAAGACCTTCGAATACAAGACCTACGACGACGAACCGCACGGCTTCCTGCGCCGCGAAAACCTGACCGATGTGTACGAACGCGTCGAACGGTTCCTGGATTGGTATTTGCTGCCATAATTTGCCCTTCGACTACGGCTTCGCAAAGCCTGCCCTGAGTTTATCAAGGGAACGCGCCTCCGCTCAGGGCGAAAATATCCTGCCTATGAACATCTTCATCCGTCCCGAACAACCGAAAGACATCCCCATCATCCATGCCCTGAATGCCTCGGCCTTCCCTACAGATGCCGAGGCACGGCTGGTGGATGCCTTGCGCGCCAATGGCAAGGCCATCTATTCCTTCGTCGCCGTCGATGAGCAGGATACGGTCCTCGGCCACGTATTGTATAGTCCCGTCACGACGCCCCCGCCCTCGCACGGGCTGGGACTTGCGCCCGTAGCGGTCAGACCTGAATTCCAGAATCAAGGCATCGGCTCGAAGCTGATCCGCGCCAGTTTGACCGAGATCAAGGCGGATGGATATGATTTTATCGTCCTATTGGGAAGCCCCGAGTATTATCATCGCTTTGGCTTCCAGACCGCCAGCAGATTTGACCTGCAAAACGAATACGGGGCGGATGAGGAGTTCATGGTGCTGAACCTGTCGGGCAGGGAATTTCCGCGTGGGGTGGTACAGTATTCGGTTGAGTTTGGGTTGTTTTCTATTTGAATATTAGTATGGGTATCTTTTCTTTGTATAAATTGGCTACACGCAAAATAAGGATTGGATAAAACAGCATGACAGAATACTTCGCCTACGATGAATTGACCTGGCCCGAAGTGGCTGACCTGCCGCGTGATCTGCCGCTCGTCATCCCACTGGGTTCGGGATATAACTTCACCCAACTGGCATCCGCGCTGGGAAATCCGCCACGAGCGGGGTTGTTGCCGCCAATTCCCTTCGGCTGGCGCGGCAGCGGATTGGCTGTCCCTGAGGCGATTCTTGGCCAATATGTGGCCAATCTGCTCGACAGCCTGCGCGACGACGGCTTTACCCGCGTGTACTACCTAGCTCCACAGGGCCTCGACCCGCAGTCCTTCGCATCCATTCCCAATATCGAATCTCGAATATCGCTTCCCAATCCATCTCACTATGCGCCCCCGACATTCCTGCCGCCAGACTCTGCACGCGGAAAGGTGATCTTGATTCCCATTGGTCACACCGAACAGCATGGCTACCACCTGCCCCTCTCAGTGGATACCATCATTATTGACTCTATTGCTCAGGGTGCAGCATCTCAAGTGGCTACACGCAGCAAAACTTTACCCGTCATGCCGTATGGGGTCAGCACGCATCGATCCGCGTTTGCGGCCACACTCAGCGCGGGCGGGCGAGCCTTCGAGGATTTCTGGCTGGCAGTGATCGACGTATTGGTGGCACGCGGCTTCGACCGCTTCTATTTTATGAGCGGGCACGGCGGCAACATGTCGTTCCTGGTTAATATCGTCAAGTACGCAGGCGAACGTCACCGCCGCATCTTTTGCGCCACGGCCTTCCTGCACACGGCGGGGCCCATCGGTGCGGCGGCCATCGAGAAGTATCGCACCTCGCCCATCGGCGGGATGGGTCACGCAGGCGAACTTGAAACCTCTTTCATGCTGCACCTGCACCCCGACCTGTGTCACATGGAGCGCGTGGTGGACGAGACCGACTTCATAAGCACCCCGTCCTATTACATGGACTGGATCGAGGGCGGCGCGCTGGTGGCGAATCCACCTTGGGACGACGACTCCAAGACGGGCGCCTACGGCGCAGGCAGCCACGCTACCGCCGAGAAGGGACGCCTGTGGCTGGAGGCCGCCATCGAGGAGAAGATCGGCCACGTGGAGGAGATCCACGAACAGCATGAGCGCCGTGAGCAACGTCGAAATGAAGGATACGGATTGTGGGGAAAGTTCAAGTCTACCCCCTGAGCGGAGCGACGAGAGTCCATCGAGGAGCGCAGTCGAAGGGCGATGTATATTGGAAACACAATATTCCCAGAAGCACCGCCGCTTCGACTGCGCTCAACGCGGATTCATTCCTCTTCCTCGGGCTTTTCGCGCGGGAGGTTATAGCCGTGTGAGGTCCACAGGTCCTGGGCCAAAGCTTTGGGGTCGGATCGAACTCCCTGCTGGGAGAAGTAATCGCACACTCGCTTCACGTCGCGTTCAAAGATGCGGAAGGCGTGGCGATTAACGTTTGGCGAGACTACCTGCGGGAAGTCAATCAAGGTGATGTTGCCATCCCAATACAGGATGTTATAAGCCGAAAGGTCGCCGTGGATGCGCTCGTGAGCCAGCATCATGTCCAGGTTGCGCAGGATGCGCTCGAACAACAACCTCGCCTCGGCGCGGTCCAACCCTACCTCACTCAATGTGGGCGCGGAGCCGTCCAAGTCGCCGATATATTCCATCAGGATAGCATTGTTTGACAGGGTGTACGGCTCGGGGACATCCGCGCCCGCGACGTGTAAATCCTGCATGGATGTGAACTCGTAAGCCATCCAGGACTGGTGCAGCAATTCGCGGCCGTACTCGGTCTTCTTTTGCATGGCGTGCAACATGCCATCGTCAATGACCTGACGACCTTCGCTGTCGAGGTCGGTGCGGCCTTGGCGATAGAGTCCGTCGTTGCGAAGATTGCGCAACATGCGCGGACGGTAGACCTTGGCGGCTACATAGTCCGCGTTGGGGATGGCCGCTCCAGGCTTGCACAGATAGACCGAAGCCTCCTTGCCGCCCTTGACCTTACGCAAGACGTCCGAAATCCACTGGTGCTCGGCGATATCGAAAAGAGAATCCAGTAACCAAGCCTCCTCGAAGCGGGCAGCCTTATAGGTGAACTGGAATTCGCGCGAAAGCTCCTGTGCACGAACAAACAACCTGGCGTCGGTTTCATTCTTTTTCGATTCGCGTTTCCGCTGTAGATGTTTCTGCGAGGAAAGC
>CALFXA010000073.1 GCA_937928015.1 uncultured Anaerolineales bacterium
CGACCACCGAGATCTACACTCTTTCCCTACACGACGCTCTTCCGATCTCAGAAGACGCGCGTTCGCGCTGACGACGATCCTGACCGTGACGTTGGCCTGCTCCGCCGTGAACTCGATGCTGCCCCAGCCGACGGCCACGTTGTACGTGGCCCCCACGTTGACGCCCGTCCCGACCCAGACTTCCACGCCGACGGTCACGCCCCTGTCGCCCACGCGCGCCGTCCCGCCGCCGCCCGCCTGGGTGACGGATTTTTCCGACCCGATCCTGGCGGCGCTGGCAGGCGTCCCGCCGGCTTTCAAGGATGATTTTTCGGGATACAACCTGGGCTGGTTCTACGTCAAACGCGGCAGCACGGACGGCCCCTTCTATGCACCCATCGAAGAGGAGGCTTTGCCTTTGCGCATTCCCACAGGCCGGGAGTACAGGGATTTCTTCGTCTACAACCCCTATCTGCGTCGCGCGGACTTCGTGCTGACTCTCGACTTCAAGTTCGGCAAGACCCAGCCGTTCGACCTGCTGCGCTTCCAATTCAATCAGTCCGCCGACCAGAGCGTGCAGCTCGACCTCTCGAAGCACGAGGATTGGAGCTTTGACTGGAGTCTGCACAGTCCGCTACAGACCGCCTCGGGCACGTACCAGTATTTCTCGCCCGAGTTCATCCGTGTGACGGTCATCATGCGCGGACAGGAATGTGCCTTCTACGTCAACGACGATCCGCTCGGGTATCTGAGTCAGTGTAGGGCGGAATCCGTGGTGGAGAAGTCGCCGCGCGCCGTGTCGTTCCATCTGCTGTCTACTACGGGGCAAGAGGCGCTGGTAACGGTCGACAACGTCAGGTTATGGGATTTGGATAAAATTCCCGGGCTGCGTTGATCGTTCAGCCCGGGAATTGAGTTACGGAATCAGGCGGGACACTATTGGTACGTTACCTGCACAGAGACCCAATCCAACGAGAAGTCGCGCGAGGTGGAACTTGAGACATCGATCACGCGCACGATAAAGGCGCTGTTGCCAAACTGACCAGTCGTCCACGTATGGCCCCAGGTGTCAGCCGTGCCGCCGAGCAGATAAGCCGCTTCGACGGTGGTCAGGGTGGCAGTGGACTTGGCGCTCGTCCAGGTGGTGCCACCATCCCAAGACAATTGAACGCACAACTTGGGGGAACCGCTGGTGCTGTCGGCTTTGGCGTGGAGTTGGACCTGGATGCCTTTCACGGTCGCGCCATTGGGCAGGACAATGTTGTAGTTGGAGAAGCGATGCTTATCCTTGCCGCTGTTGGTACAGGAAGTGCTGGTGCCAGTGCCGCTGTTATTGTCCACAGCGAACAGGCCATCGTCTGTATAAATATTGGCCGCACTGACTTCATACCCGTTGCCGTCTCCACCGGTTTGGGCCACATTCCATGACGGGCTAAGGAAGCCCGTGTTCATTGTAGCGGGCGTCGGTGTAGATGTGTTGCTCGGAGCTGCGGTGGGCGTAAAAGTTGTGGTCAGGGGTGGCGTGGGGGATTGGAGAGCGGTCGGGGTTGAAGTAAACGTGGCGGACGGCACCGCGCTCGGTGACGGGGTCATGGTTATCGTGGAGGTGGGCGGCAGGGACGTCAACGTGCCACCGCCGAAATTGTCGTAGGCGCTGGTGGTTCCGCCCCAAGAGAGCAGGCCCATGTAACCTCCGCTGGCGACATTAGCCCAGGCGCTCACGTTCCGCGTCCCCAGCAGAGTGCCATTCCTGTACAGGCTGACCGTCCCATCAGCGGCGGCGCGCACCCCCAATTGATCTCCGTTCACGAAGGTGACCGAGATGGCCGTCCCATACGAGACGTAGCCCTGCGCCTTGGTGTAAGTCTCTACCTGGAGGGTTTTCTTGGTCGGGTTGTAAGTGACCTCCAGGAAACTATCCTTGGCCATGGTTTGTGACTTGAGCAGCAGGTCCATGTTCGTGGTTGCAGAGTCGATATTGGCGAAGGTGACGTAAGCCTCCTGGTCCGCGCCAAAGGCGGTCGCGTTCCAGAAGATCATGCCTCCAGACGAAGCGACCAGTTGGTTGCCTGAAATGGCAAAACTGGATTTGTCCCCAGTCCAACCGCTGCCGATGGCGCCGTTGGCACGGTCGAACGAATCCAGGATGCCTGTGACGGGGAAGCCAGAGGCGGGGAGGGTGGCTGTAGCCGTTGCGGTGAAGACGCTCGTGGACGTGGCGGTACGGGTGGGGGTGTTTGAGGCGAGTGAGGTGGAAGTGGGTGTGAAAGTGAAGGCGGCCGTCGACGTGGGGGGAAGAGTCGGCGTGAAGGACCCGCTCAAGGTCGCCGTCGGCTGGCCGCTGGAGACGACGTCCAACTCGTACATTTTGCCGTCGATGATATTGGGGTCGATGTTGTTGTCGATGCCGCGGTCCACGATGTAGAAATGCCTTGCCCCAGAGCCGTCGCTGGCGGGGGCGTAGGCCAACCCTGCGGGCGCCACCAATCTGCTCGCGGACACGTCGATGGTCTGGAGCAGGGCGCCGCTGGTGGTGGTTTCGACGATGATGCGATTGGAGGAACTGCTGAGCACGAACAGCGTGCCGCTCTCGGGGTTGAACTCGACGCCTTCAGGATCCGTCACGCCATAGGCTGCCACATCGAAATGCGACACCAGGCTGCCCGTCAGCGTGAACTGGTAGATCTCGCGGTTGGTCCCGTCCACCACGAATAACTGGTTGTGCCAGGTGTCGAAGGTGATGCCTTCGGGGTCGCCAGCGCCATACGCCAGGGTATCGAAGCTGGTCCAGGAGTCATCGGCAGTGCCGTACGAACCGTCGAGGCCTGGGTTGAGGTCGAAGACCTTGTAGGCGTTGTCGTCGGAGAAATAATAGTGGCCGTTGAGCGGATTCCAGGCCACACCCGTCGGCTCATCGGTCATGGGCACGGTCGTGGGCGGGACGGGTGAGACGTTGGCCGTGCGCACCAATCCGCCGTTGAGAGTCAGTTCCCACAGATTGGCGCCCGCAAAGTGGGTGATGCCGCCCACCTTTTCCTCCACTTCCCCATCGGAGATCAACAACGTGTTGCTGAATGGAAGGTAGGTCACGCCCGAGGGGTCGGGGCTGGGTGGGACGAGGGCTGCCAGGTCCACGGTTCGCACCAGCGTGGATTGCACGGCATTGACCGTCACGGCTGCGCTGGTCGGTTCGGTCAGCGAGAATTCGAGGATCTGCCCCAGGTCATTATCTGCCAGGTACAGGCTCATTTGAGAGCCGTCGTCCGTTTGGTCGCCGCTGGGAGCAAAAACCAGTCCCTGCGGATTCCCGATCTTAAAGATGGACAGATCGTGACCCGCCACAATCCGCCCCGAGAGGTTAACTTCGTACAGTTTTTGTTCGGTCGGGGCGGTCAGATAAAAGTGACTCGTGGACTCCTCGAAGGCCAGTCCGTGCGGCGCAGTCAACCCGCTCGATGACAAATCGATCTCGTCGATCACGGCGTTATCGAAGTCGCCCTCCTGCCCTGGCTGGATGCGCACGATGCGCGGGCCTGCTACGTCCAGGATGAACAGGGTGCCTGTCGGGCCGACGGCCATACCCTGTGGGTCCAGCAAGCCGAAGCGGCTGGCGTCGTAGCGGACCAGCGTCTGCTGGTCGAGATTTCCGTCTGTGTCTTCGCGCACTTCCAGTAGTTGATTCTCAGGGAATTGCAGCAATAATAATCGGTCAGCCTGTTCATCGTAGGCGATGTTGATTGGGTCCGCGACCTGGTCCGTGATGTGGACGCTGCCCGCGTTGGACGCGAACGGCGTCAGACGGACGATGTCTGTGCCCGTTGATTTGGCGGGTCCATCCAGGACGTAGAAGGAATCCGCCTTCGAGGAGAATGCCAACCCTGTGGGGGAGAGCAGCCCCGTCTTGTCGCTTTCCATGGACCGCAATTGCCCGAGGACGGCCGTGCGCCCCCTGGCCGACCCCGCCGACATCCACATCAGGGACAGGCACAGGACCAGCGTCAGAGATAGGAACCAGTTCTTATTGGCTGCAATGTAGTCAGGGATGGGGCGAATGGCTTTCCCAGAATGTGTGTCGTGCTTTCGTGTATTCATTTTTGCCATCCTTGAGGCTGTCTGAACCTCTCGTTGTTCACTAAATATCGACGATAAAGCAGACCAGAATTGTCACCCTGTTTATTATTCTACAACTTCTGATTTGAAATAACAACAAGCGCTTGCGGGCGGTTTTCCACTATTGCGCCAAAATCATGGCCTTTTGTTGGCCCCTCACAGTACTTCAATAATTAATTCAATTCTTACTTATATGGATGTCAAGGAAAGCTACCCTTTTGGCGTAATTGGTTTTGAATGTGGAACCGCCCCGAACAAGATTCGGGGCGGTTCTTTTTATGTGGATAGGCGCTGGTGATAATAGACAATGTCGAATATGGGATTTGGGAGAGATTCCCGGGCTGCGTTAATTGTAGTCGGATTCATCAATTGGCCAGAATTTTTTCCAGCCAGCGGCCGAGGACGGGATATCGAAACTCGCGGCCGTTCAGCACCGAAAGAGCCGCTGCCAAACGGATCACGGTCAGTGCCAGGGAAATTGGGAAAATACATACGAAGACCGTGCCTTGGAACAGGAAGGGTAGGAAGAAAAGTTGAACGATATCACTAGATGAGGATGCGTTGCCCATGAAGAAGAACATTGAACCGGACATCCCCAGCATGGCGAGAAGGAAGAGGCAGCTAAACAAGACGCCAAACAGGATGGCGACTGTGAAGTCGAAGAGCAGCGCCTGAAGAGCCTGGAACTTCACGAAACGCGACTTGTCTTTCTGTAACGCCCACACGATCAGCGCGGCGAACATGCCAAAGAAATGGGCCAGCGTGCCCATCAATTTTTCCTCGGAGGTGAGGGGAAGTTCACTGGATGGGTTCATTTTGAGAAGTCCCTTGGTTGGGTGTTGTCGGCATTCTGCGGGCGAGGACTCTGCCCAGGATGGGGTATCTGAATTCGTGTCCGCGCATGGTGCGGATGAGATCGGAAGAGCACACGTCTGAACTCCAGTCACGAGTGGATATC
>CALFXA010000074.1 GCA_937928015.1 uncultured Anaerolineales bacterium
GGGCCTGCGCGGGGTGGCATCCACGCCTAGGGCCACCGGCTTCGGGGCCCAGTTGTTCAAGGACCATCAGTTGGTCACGAACGGGCCATTTGCCATTGTCCGTCATCCCATGTATGCCGGGCTGATCCTTGCCTCTGTGGGCGCCCTGCTGATCTATTTCACCTGGACGACGCTGTATTTCGCCCTGTTCTCCCCGTTGACCATCGTCCGTGCGCGGAGGGAGGAGCAGGCGCTGGCCGAGGAATTTGGCGAGCAATGGCAACGCTATTGCTCGCAGGTTCCAATGCTCATCCCGCAACTGCGAAAGGAGCACCATGCTTAACCCTGTTGCCTCTCCCCTTATTGACCTGAACGGTGTCAAAAAAGCCTTCAAAACGGATGCGGGATTGTTCCTCGCCTTGAAAGGGGTCGACCTGCACGTCGATGCAGGCGAATATGTGGCGATCATTGGGAAATCGGGCAGCGGTAAGACCACGCTCATCAATATGATCACCGGCTTGGACCGTCCCACCGAGGGCGAGATCATCGTTGGTGGGGAGCAGGTGGAACGGCTTGGCGAGAACCAGCTTGCCATCTGGCGCGGACATACCGTTGGCGTGGTCTTTCAGTTCTTTCAATTACTGCCCACTCTTACGGTGATTGAGAACGTGATGCTGCCGATGGATTTTTGCGGTACTCCTGCGTTTGCCGAGCGACGCGACCGCGCCTACGAGTTGCTCCGTTTGATGGAGATCGAGGAACAGGCGAATAAACTCCCCTCCAAACTCTCGGGCGGACAGCAGCAGCGTGTTGCCATTGCCCGCGCCCTTGCCACCGATCCGCCCATCCTGGCCGCGGACGAGCCGACCGGCAACCTCGACTCGAAAACCGCTGCAGCGGTCTTCTCGTTGTTCGAGCGTCTCACCAACCTTGGAAAGACGGTTCTCATTGTTACCCATGACCCCGATCTGGCGCGTCGCGCCAGCCGTCAACTGCATATTGCGGATGGATTGATCGTGAACGATGTGAATGGAAACGGGAGAGAGCAGACGGGGAGGAACAGGTCATGACACCCTGGGTCAAGATCTATCGCGATCTGTGGATCAACCGTTCGCGTACAGTGCTGATCATCCTTTCCATTGCGGTCGGCGTTTTTGCCATTGGCTTGATCGGCATGTCGCAGCTGGCTCTGATCGAGTCCCTCAACGAACAATATGCCGCCATGCGTCCCGCGGATGCCATCCTCCATACGGAGCCCATGCTCGACGAAGATTTCGTCGAGGGCATCCGTCACATGCGCGGTGTGGAGGAGGCCGAGGGACGGCGGTATCTGCCCCTGCGTATTTCGCTGGACGGCAAGGGTGAGACCTGGCGCGACTTAACCCTTTATGCCCTGCACGATTATGACGACCAGCGTCTCTTCCTCGTGCGCCCGCAGGATGGAATCTATCCACCTGAAAAGGGACAGGTGCTCATGGAACGCGCTTCGCTGGATTACATCGGGGCGAAACCCGGTGACCAGATCCTGGTGAAGACCCCGGATGGACGCGAATTCCACCTCACCGTGACGGGACGCGTGCATGATCTATATCGCATCCCGCCTGTGATCGAAGGCTGGATCTACGGCTACGTGGACATGAGCACCTTCCGCTGGATGGGCGAGGCGGAGGGTTTTAACGAACTTTATGTTCGCTACGAGGACCCGACGCAGGTCCATGCGATGACCAACAAGGTCGCCGACCGCATTGAAGGGATCGGCCTGCCCGTGTACCAAAAGACCCTTCCCAAACCCGATGAACATCCGCTCAAGTTCATCATCGACACGATCCTGGTCCTGCTGGGTGTGGTGGCCGTTCTCTCGATGTTCCTCAGCGTCATGCTGGTCGTCAATGTGATTTCTGCGCTGATCGCCCAACAGGAAAAACAGATCGCCATCATGAAAGCCATCGGCGGGCGCTCGTGGCAGGTCGTCGGCCTGTATTTCAGCATGGTCTTCATCCTGGGCCTGATTGCCTGTGTGATTGCCATCCCGCTCAGTTTCTATGGAGCGGGGGCGCTGGCGGGCTTCGCCGCTGCCCAGGTCAACTTCGACCCGCCCACAATCCAGTTTACGTGGCAGGCCCTGCTCTTCCAACTGGGGGTCGGGTTGTTCGTCCCGCTCATCGCGGCGGCGCCGACCATCCTGAGCGGAACGAATGTCGCTCCTGCGCGAGTGTTGAGCGAGTACGGCATCAGTCAGGTATGGGGCGGGGTGGGCGTGCTCGATAAATTGTTGAATCGCCTGCCTGCGTTCACCCGTGACACGCTGCTTGCGCTCCGAAATCCCTTCCGTAAGCGCGGACGGCTGATCCTCTCCCTCATCACGCTCACCTTTGCGGGCGCGGTTTTCATGGCCATCGTCAACCTGCGCGGTTCGCTCAATGGCGCGCTCAACGAGATGTTCGGTTTCTGGCGCTACGATGCCTGGATCATTGTAGATGACCAGGTCCCGGCAAGACGGCTGGTCACGGAGGCGCAGTCTGTGGAGGGCGTGACGTATGTCGAAGCCTGGGGCTTTGCCATGGCGCGCTACGTCCGCCCCGATGGTTCGGAGAGCGGCAACCTTTACCTGCTTGCCCCGCCGGCGGGCACGCCGCTGCTCGACCCGCCGATCATCGAAGGCCGCGACCTTCGTCCTGGCGATGTGAATGCGTTGGTCGTCAGCCCAGGCCTTCTGGCTGACGAACCGTCCCTCCACGTGGGCAGCGAGATGACCCTCAAAATAGACGGCCGCGAGCAGACCTATCGGATTGTCGGCGTGATCAACATGATGAGCAATGCCACGCTTGGATATTTCACCATCATGGACTACGACGCTTATACCCGTCATGTGCGTGAGCCCAATCGCTCCAATACCGTCATCCTCAATTACGATGCGGACACATTGGCCGAACAGCGCGCCATCACAAGCGCGGTGGAGAAACGGTTTGACCGCGCCGACATCGAGGTCGTCTCCACCTTCCTCGTCGGCGAAGAACGCGAAGAGATCAACTCCGCCTTTGCCATCATCGCCGCCCTGCTGATGGTCATGACGGTCTTGCTTGCCACGGTCGGTAGTTTGGGCTTGATGGGCACCATGAGCCTGAACGTGATGGAGCGCGTACGGGAGATCGGCGTGATGCGCGCATTTGGAGCCTCCAGCCGGGCGATTTCGCGCATCGTCATCATCGAGGGTCTCTTGATCGGGATGATGAGCTGGATTCTGGCCATCGTGCTCTCCCTGCCTATCAGCAGCTTCCTCGCCCGCATCATTGGGCTGTCGTTCATGGACTATCCGATGACCGCCACTTCATCCCCGGGCGGGATATTGATCTGGGCGTTGATTGTCATCGCCATATCGATCCTGGCGAGTTTGTTCCCTGCTCTGCGCGCCGCGCGCATGACCGTGACCGAAGTTTTGGCATACGAATGAAAAGGAATTCACCATGAAGAAAATGCTCCTCCCCATTTTGATCTTGACCGCCGTGCTTGCTTCAGCCTGTGGGAGTGCGGGCACCCCCGCGCCCTCCTCCATCCCCGCTGCCAGCGAGACCTCCACCATCACCATCACCGCGGAAGGGGCGTTGCTGCCTGCGCAATCTGCGGAACTTGCCTTTGCTCAGGGTGGGGTGGTGAAAGAGATTCTCGTCCAGCCGGGAGGAAAAGTCGCAAAGGGAGACGTGATCGTACGGCTCGTGGGCATCGAATCTGCTCAGGCCGAATTGGCGGCGGCCAGGCTCGAACAGACTCTGGCCCAGCAGGCGGTGGACGCCCTCCATCGTAACGCCTTGTGGACGTCTTCTCAGGCCGAGCAGGCTTTTCTCGATACACAAAAAGCGTATGAGGTCCAGGCCAATCGTTGGAACCTCGGGGACGAGGATAAAGCCACCGACCTTGAACTGTCTATCGACGATTACGTCCTGGCCGAAGAGGACTACCGCGACGCGCGCGAGAAACTGGACGACATGCTTCACCTGGATAAAGCCGACCGCAAGCGTGTTGATGCGCAAGACGACCTGGACGCCGAAAACGAAACTTTGTCCAAGGCCTATGCCGATCTAAAGGACTCTGTCGCGGCGAATAACAAATCCCTTGATAAGAAACTGGTCGACCTGTTGAGCGCCATCTCCAACCTGGAGGCTGCCCGCGAATTGCAGGCCCGTCTCGATGGCTCGAATCTCGACCCGGAGATTCTGGCGGCCGCCGAGGCCCGCCTTGCTGCGGCTTCCGCGCACGTTGCCGCGGCCGAATCCGCTGTGGCGCTCTACGAGTTACGCGCGCCCTTCGCTGGCGAGTTGCTCAGCCTCGACCTTGCTGTCGGCGAGACCGCCCTGCCGATGACGCCCGTCGCCTTTTTGGCGGATGCCGCGCAATGGATCATTGAGACCAAGGACCTCGCCGAAATCGACGTGGCGAACGTTTCGGTAGGGGACCCGGTTGCAGTCAAGTTGGACGCATTCCCAGAGGAAGAATTTGCAGGCAGGGTGACCAGGATCGACCCCGTCGGCCAACTGTACCTGGGTGACATGACGTACAAGGTCACCGTCAGACTCGAAGAACCCGATCCCAGGTTCTTATGGAACATGACCGCGGTCATCACGGTGAATACGGGGAATTGAAATTCCAGTTACGGGGGAGGATGCCTGAAAAAAGCTCTAGAAATTGGAAACCGCATAAGGGTCACGTCACAGATGTGACCCTTTATTTATTCCTCCACAGGGTCTTCGGGATGCTCCTGGTTCCATTGCGCCACCAACTCCTCAGCCGACTTGCCGATATTGGATTTGTTCAATATCTTTGCGTAGAAATGGCTGGGATCGTTGAGCTTGTTCAGCAATTCCATCTCGGGACGGAAGAGGACATCCAGGCTGCCGTCCATGCGGATGGTGGGGGTGAAGATGCCCAGCCCGTCCAACTTGACCGCCTGCCCGTGACTGTGCGCCTCCAGAATGGCATCGCGCAGCTCATACAACACGAAACGGATTTCTCCCTCGCTGAGTCCCGTGCCGCGGGCAATCCCTTCGACCAAATGCCGCATGGGACGCGTGGGTTCGCGCTTGATCTCGGGCCGATACTTGCGGATGGCGGTGATCTTCCTTGCCATATTCGCTCCCTTTGCTTGCTGAAACTGACGATTTTCACACTGATTATAGCAAAATCTCGGCGAGAAAATTAGTGATCTTGCCGAAATATTAAATTTTCTCGTCGAGATACTATCTTTTCTCAGCGAGATAGTTGAAAAATCAGGTTGAAACGGACGGTTTCCTTGCTGAGACGAGACAATTGCAAGCAAGCGAATGCGGGTTCGCTTGGCTACCTATAACGTTTCAAAGAAACCTGATGCCTGTGCCTTCTTCACTGTGCCCCCCTTGTGATGCGAGCTTTCGC
Organism: uncultured Anaerolineales bacterium; assembly: GCA_937928015.1. Taxonomy (GTDB): domain Bacteria; phylum Chloroflexota; class Anaerolineae; order Anaerolineales; family Villigracilaceae; genus JACPVF01. The sequence goes on from CALFXA010000074.1 coordinate 5,386, forward strand.
CCCAGATTTCTTGCACAAGGGTTTGATTCTCATGTAAAATATTTCTTGGGTCGTTTCTTTGTCAGCGGGACTTGGCTTCACCCTTTTCTTTTTTTGCAGATGACCCTGGTCTCTTTTCCAAATACAGCTTTATCCAACTCGGACAGATGTAGCGGCGCTTTCTCCGTTTCCTTCACTCTCCTCCTCCTGCCACATCAATCCTTAATTCATTGGGTGCTTAGTATAATAATTAGAGATAAAAAATGACACGTCGATATTACACATCAAGAACCAAGCCCAAGAGCCTCACTATAGATGAACTCTATGGAAAGCTCCAGAATCTCTATCTCTTTTTCCGAGATAAGGATTACTTCAAGAGTAAGGCTGGGATAACCAAGGAAAACCTTCCCGACGTTATTTTGCATGAGGCTGCTCTTGAACTTACTTTTCAACCTTTTCCCATCACCAAATGGTCATCAGAGTCTATAACTGAAGACCACATCTTTGACTCTATTGAATTTCTTTATGATCGTGCTTCTAAACCTGGTGAAATGGTTGGGATGACTAGCGAAACTGGTTGGAATTATTATGACTATGGAAATTACGACGATAAAAAAGGTAAAGAAGAATTTAGAGAGAAAGCTAATGCAATTCTCGCCAATTACAAAGCTGGATTTGAATTAACGCAGGCAGGCATAATTTTAGCGATAGGCACTAACGGATTGCAGTATATTTTAGATGCAGAAATAATTCCTTACGATGAGGTCAATGTTGACAGCAAGGTTCGTAACGCAATAACAAAATGGAGAAATCGCCATTTATCTTTATCAGAAAAACGTGAAGCCATTCGAGAATTAGCAGATGTGTTTGAATGGCTAAAGAAGACCAAAAACCTAGAGAACGTGTTAGATAACAAAGACACTTCAGCTCTGTTCGATATTGCTAATAATTTCAGCATTCGACATCATAACCCTAATCAAAAGACAAATTATGATCAAACAATTTGGTATTCTTGGATATTTCATTTCTATTTGGCAACTTATCACGCGGCTATAAGGCTTCTGATGAAAAAAGAGAAAGAAAGCGCCTAACACGACGTACACCCCGTTTTGCTTCGCTCACGGGGCAAGCGGCCTGACGCTGGGGACTCTGCCCGTTTTTCAAGCAGTTTCCTACGCCTTAGCCTTTTCTGGCTGGACGGCTTCGCCGTCCAAGCCCCCAGCGCAGGTAACGCACACCGTTGGGCGGCTACACTACATACGGCAAAATGATTGTCAGAAAAAGGATACAGAAAGGGATTGAATCATGAATGCGAGATTGTCAGAAACCAATGATTCTGTATTCTGCTCCCTTTGCAAAGCGGGCGGAATTGCCTCATTTATCTTTATCTTTTATTCCTTGATTACTATTGTTATCCTCTCTGTTTTTGGCGGTCCGCCAAGTAATGCCGCTGAGGCTTTTTCCATGCTTGAAACAAATCGTATTCTGGGTTTGTTGCGTATGGATTTGTTGACAGTCATTTTCATTCCCTTGTATTATCTAATCTTCCTGGGAATCTTTCTGGCGCTCCATGGCAAAAAGAATGCTTGGTCCATCCTTGCCTTGCTCTCCATAGTGGTGGGAGTCACTTTATTATTAGCAACACCCTCGGTGCTCTCGATGCTCAATCTGAGCGACAAATATACAGCCGCGACAAGCGAAAATCAACAAAGCCAATTAATTGCCGCTGGAGAAGCAATTCTCGTCTCGGATATGTGGCATGGTACCGGCGCGATTTTTGGCGGAATTCTAATTCAATTTGGGGCGTTGATCTTTTCAATCTTGATGCTTCCCGGAACTGTATTCAATAAGTTCACATCGTATGTTGGCATCATTACGCATGGCCTGGATTTCGCTCATTTCTTTTTCCTGTTCTTGATACCGTCGGTTGGAGTTATCCTTCTGGCTATCGCTGGAACACTGTATTTAGTGTGGTTTCCTTTGATTGGTGTACGATTACTTCAAATCGGTAAACAAGCACAGGCCTAATATGCTAAACCGCCGCCCAACACAGCGTGCAGCGGACGCTGGGGATTCTGCGGCAATCTCAAGCAGTTTTCTACGACTTGTCATTTTTTTGGTTGGACGGCTTCGCCGTCCCCGCCCCAGCGCAGGTAACGCAATCCGTTGGGCGAGCACCTCATAGTCACAACATTGGAGATGGAATTATGTCGGATAACTATGAACAAGAATTCACCGAAGCCGACCTGAATGATCTAAGGACGGCAAAGACTAAGCTTGAATATCCCAGTCTGACAGCTAAGATTGCCGATCTAGTGGGCGAACCAATTGAAGCTAGTTTCAGGTATCTACCAAAGAATTGGAATAAGAAGGTGGGCGAAATTACTCAGTTGGCGCTCCTCAAAGGCTTAGAATTTTCTATATTTACGATGGGCAAGCCTGAAACCAGGGAATCTCAAGACTGGTTACATAAGTTATTGGTTGTGGGATCTGGGGCAACAGGTGGGGCCATTGGGCTTGCCTCAATGGCAGTCGAATTACCCTTCTCCACTTGTGTCATCTTGCGCTCAATCGCCGATATTGCCCGCAGCGAAGGACATAATATTGCACTGTTGGAAGTAAGGCTGGAATGTTTAGGAGTTCTCGCCCTTGGAGGAAAAAGCTCGAAAGATGATGCTGCTGAAAGTGCTTACTGGGTTGTCCGTGGGGCGCTGGCAAAATCTGTATCAGAGGCGGCCTCTTATATCGCAGAAAGGGGACTAACTGAGGAAGGTAGTCCGATTCTAATAAAACTTATTACAAAAATCGCTTCCAGATTCAGTGTTGTTCTTACTGAAGAAGTGGCAGCCAAAGCCATACCAGTTTTGGGAGCAGTATCGGGAGGGGCGATCAATTACTTATTCATGAATCATTTTCAGGAAATGGCACGAGGGCACTTCGTTGTAAAACGTCTTGAGAAAAAATACGGTATGAAGAGTGTAGAGAAGACATATAAGACTCTAGCAATCTAATGCCCGCCTAACAAAGCGTGCACTTGATGGGTGGGGATGACAAGCGCCAATGCGCTTGCTCTGAGCGATGCTCGCTAGAGGCTCACTCGCCCAATCTGCGTACATCCCAAGCAGTTTTCTACACCTTAGCATTTTTCTGGCTGGACGGCTTCGCCGTCCCCGCCCCAGCGCAGGTAACGCACACCGTTAGGTAACCTGTTTTGTAAAACAAAAAAACTTTCAAGCCAAAGGTAACAACGTGAATTTTAACGTCACAATCTTGATTCCGATAGCACAAATTATCCTTGGCTTTTTTCTTCTTTTTATGTTTTGGAGACTCTATTCTTCAACAAGAAATATGGATAATTGGGAAGTCGCCCAAGGCATAATTACAAAATCAAATTTAAAACGTGCTGGTGCGGCATTTAGCCCCGATGTTGAATACCAATATTCTGTTCTTGGAATTGAGCACAAAAGTCAGACTGTCACAATTTTGTTGAAGCGAACTTACGACATGAAGGTTGCACAAAGTTGGATTTCGGAATATCCCGTTGGCAAAAAGGTAAATGTTTTTTACAACCCAGAAATTCATCACATGTCGGTTTTAGAAAAAGGTTTTTCGGTCAAAGGCTCATTGATTTCAATCGGTGTTTCCATCTTCCTAATATTAACTGGTGCTATTTTTTTGTTTATCTTAGTGCAGTAATTCTTGCTTGCGAAAATTGCGAATTGTGGATTGATAAAGTTGAAGTTTGTGTAAAATCTAGTCAAGATTGCGGTGATATCTTTTTATAGCAAACGAGTCTTGCGTTCCGTGTCGGTTGCCTAACAAAGCGTGCGCCCGATGCAGGGGATTCTGCGCCGTTTTCAGGCAGTTTTCTGGCTTTGAGCTTTTCCTGCTCCCAAGCGAAACCACGCCCGCCCACACGCAGGTAACGCAAACCGTTGGGCAGTTGGCTGATAACACAAAACCATTAGGCTGCTACTTTTTAACTGCAAAATCGTATAAGTACCTATTAAACATTAATAGGAGCAAAAATGATGCAATCAACGCACACCATTTTTAATAGAGACGCTATGAAATCCATGTTATTTTTAGCAAGTTCTTTTATTTTGGCATACTGCCTTCAAATAACCATTCATGAGTTCGGTCATTATTTTGCTGGTTTGCTTGTAGGTGCTGAAGGCGGAAAGATTATTCTCCATCCTTTCTTAAACTCAAAGGTCATCTTTCAAAGCGTTCCGTCTGTTCAAAGTCAGGTTTTTATTGGAATGATGGGAGTCATTACGGACATGTTGTTCGCTACAACTTTCGCCTTTCTTGCCTGGCGCAAAAAAAATGTTTTTACCTTACCCTTGTTAATGTGGGGGGCAATCGCATTCATTGGTGAAGGGATTGGTATGCTGGGAAACATTGCGGCGCTACCATATTCTTTCGACGATGTTGGACAGCTCGTTTTACTTGATATTTCACCCAAGCCTCTTATTCCTCTAAGCATTGTATTTGTGATTATTGGTTTAATCATGATGGTCTTGATCATGCCGATTTCGGGTATCTCACCCAAAGATTTGTTCCTAAAAAAACTAGTTGCTTTCTTTTGTTGCTTACCACTCTACTTTGCTCTGGCTATCCTTTATCTAAAGGTCTTTGACTCGCAAAATATGGATATTCTTGATGTAAGGATGAAGCAACTTATCATTGGGCTCGTTTTTGCAGTCCTACTTGGATTGTTCTACAAACCAATGGATAAGATTTTAGAGCGAATAATAAAAACTAAGGATGTGTTCCAGCCAAAATGGTCTGATATTCTGCCCACCTTTGTGGGATGCACATTGGTTTTTTCATCTCTAATAGCGTATTCTTGTTTATTTAATTGAGGCAAGTTCAACAGCATCGCCAAGCACCTCAATATCATGCTCATATATCTATAAAGTAAAAATGCTGCCTAACAAAGCGTGAATCTGATGTGTGGAATTCTAAAGAAACTTAGTTAATCAAAATGAAGCATTCAAGGAGACACAATGAATGAAAATCTCGACCTAGCATTACTCGTTCCAATCGAGAAGGTTGCGCGATTTATAGAGACAGGGGATGAATCCCTGCTTTCAGCCTTTGCCAAAACAGGCGTAGTCATCATCGAAAACTTTGCGCCTCACCTTTTTGAAGGAGAATATGCTGTACAACGCTGGTCGCAGAAGATTTTGTCGTGGCACAAGCCACCAAGCGATCTTGTACTGAAACATAGATTTGGTACACCTCAGGATGTTAGCGTTCATGAGAACCTTGCCTTCTTATCCCTGCCTACGCATTGGACAATTTCTGAAAATGACAACAAAATCGAAGAGGATGGCGGGTGGGCATTCGTACTCGTACAGGAAGACGGCGAATGGCGAGTGCGCTCCTATGGATGGGCTGTCACATCCATAGAAGGCTAGCAAGCATGCTACTATTGCAAAGAAATGCCGCATAAAGCAAAACCGCCCAACAAAGCGTGCACTTGACGGGTGGGATTCTGCGCCATTTTCGGGCTTTTTCTACACCCGAACAGAATCCTGCTCTCAAAGTTTTATCTCGTCCCGCCCACCCGCGGGTAACGCAAACCGTTGGCTGGCTAAGTCGACGTATGTTGCTATCAGGGGCTTAGGCCTCCCTCGGTAGTTCCAAGTTGTTGTCTCATCAAAGGGAACTTCAATGATAAAGAAGCTGTTTGGAAATATTGACGACTCGCAGTCAGAAGCAATTCCTGACCGCACATCTCTGGAACGTTTGTTAGCTGAGATTGCGTTGGACACACCGCAAGTTCAATGGCTCGCACTTGTGAAAGCAAATGGCATATTGCTTGCTTCCTTTCCATCGAAGCCAGGATCGGAAGCCGATAGAATTACCGCAATGAGTGCGGCAATGTCTTCATTGGGAGAACGAATTGCATCTGAACTAGGTAATGGGAATTTGCAATATACGTTGATCGCTGGAGCGCGTGAAATCACTGCGATGATTGAATTGAGTTCCAAATATCTTCTCACAATTGGACTCAAAAAGGATATTTCCATCGAAGAGCTTTTGAGTCGAATGCAGGAAGCAAATATTCCCATCCTCATAAGAGCGCTTCACATTGAGGGTATTCTTCGACTTTCAGGAATTCAACCCAAATAGGTGTGTGGGTGAAGGCATTTTTGAGAAGCGTTTCGTATGACAAAACGCCAGTCAACAAAGCGCAGTGGATTGGCGGGATTCTGCGCGATTTATAAGCATTTTTCTGGCTTCGGTTTTTTCTGCTCTCAAACATTTTTCCAGCCCGCCCACCCGCAAGTAACGCAAATCGTTGGGCGGAGCAAGGCATAATCATGAATTAAGGAGGCAAGTAACTTTATGGAACAGTCAGTTTTAGTATCTTCTTCAAGTGAAATTCAACCGCCAATGTCAGGAGCAGGTTTTTGGGTTCGTGCTGGCGCAAGAGTTATTGACACAATAGTACATAACATTGTCTGGTACGTTGCAGCCATTTTTGTTGGAATTGCAATAAGTATTTATGCATCAATTTCTGGCATATCAACGTCACAAATATTCGCCAAATCAGAATCAACTTCGCCAATTGGTTTTATTCTTGCGCTTGTTGGCACTATCTCTTATCATGCGATTTCAGAATATATACATGGCGCATCTTTGGGAAAATTGATTTTTAAAATCCATGTGAAAAATGATGGTGGTCAGCCTATATCATTAAAGGCGGCTCTAATCCGTTCATCTGCATACTTCGTTGACGGTTTATTTTTTGGTCTTGTAGCGTATGAAAATATGAAAAAAACTCCCTTAAACCAGAGATATGGTGATAAATGGGCAAATTCTGTTGTGGTTGAACGTTCTAAACTTTCTCAGTCTCAATTGCCATCTGGATGGAAATTTCTATTGGCATTTATCATTGCAATTGTGGTTGATGGGCTTATTGCAGTTCTATCAACAATTTTGAGTCTTTTATAAAACGCCGCCCAACAAAGCGTGCACCCGACGCTGGGGATTCTGCGACATTTTCGGGCTTTATCTACACCCAAACAGAATCCTGCTCTCGGAGTTTTATCCACGCCCGTCCACACGCAGGTAACGCAAACCGTTGGGCGGCTTCGCCGTCCCCGCCCCAGCGCAGGTAACGCAAACCGTTAGCCCGCTGGTGGCAGGCAAAGTTTTTTCAATTCAGAGACATTTGTGACCAATAAATCCGTTGTTATCGCAATTGTTATTTTTGTACTGCTCTCTTGTTGTTTTTTGATTCTTGCTGGCGGTCAGTACTTTGTGAATGATTGTTTATGGTGGGACTGTGCCCCAAAAAGAAATTTTCGAGTGTCAGATTTGGAGCTCCCGTCAACCCTGTTTCCAGACGGTGCTATTGTTAACCATATCCGCCCAATGTCTGATGAATTTACCACTATAGAAGATGGATTGCAGTCCATATATTGGGACAATGGCAATGGTTTAGCGGGTTACGATATATATCGTTACGCAACAATAAAAAAGGCGATTCGGGGGTTTGAATTCAACTATAAGCAAATGGTTGATGATGGGACAAAAAAACCTTGGATTCGTCCAAGTGAACTCACTTATTCCAGTTCAACGGCAAATCAATTGCAAATTGCGTGCGGTATTTGGATAGGAAGGCGGTGTGGCATGCTTGCCCGTTATCAAGAATATGTTGTTTTCTTTGACGCCGTTATGGATGATAAAATGACATACAGCGACTTTGAAAGAATAGTTATTTATATTGACGAGCAAATGTCAGCGCAATTATCCCCGTGAAAACAAAACCCAATTTGGTTTCAAATGGAAAGTGGGCTAACAAAACGTGCACTTGACGGGTGGGATTCTGCGGCATTTTCGGGCTTTTTCTACACCCGCCCGCCCCGTCGCGGGTAACGCCAACCGTTAGCCCGCAGACATCAGTAGAGGACAAAGAACAGACTTCGTCATTCTTATCAGACATGAGCGGAATATATACTGAAGGACTAAAATAATGTTAGAAGAACAACAAATGAGAAAAGTTATTTTTGCAATCAACATCACGATAGATGGCTACTGTGGTCATGAAACAGGAATCGCCGATGATGAACTGCATGAGTACTTCACTAGGCTCTTGCAGGATTCGGGCGTTGACATTTTTGGACGTAACACGTATCACTTGATGTATCCGTATTGGCACGATGTCGCAGTGAATC
>CALFXA010000075.1 GCA_937928015.1 uncultured Anaerolineales bacterium
CATGGCGTCGTCCACCTGGATGACTAGGGTTTGGGCCTGCGCTTCGACGATGCGCGTGGGTTCGTTGAGGATGTAGAGGGCCAGGCCAAAGACGATCAATTGTGTCGCCAGCAGGCCTGCCAGGATTTCGAAGAGTCGGATGCGATTGTTCATGGGATGTCCTTTACGGGTAAACGACCTGGGCAGCCTCGAAGGATTGACGTTGACGCAAGTCGCCTGTGTCGACCTTGACCTCGCCGTTCTCGATGGTGACTGCAAACAGGTCGAGCGGGCGCGGCGCGGGCGGATTCTCGACCACGCCCTCCCGGTCGAACTGCGAGTTGTGACAGGGACAGATGAACTTCTGCGCGGCCTGGTCCCACGGGATGGTACAACCGAGGTGCGTGCAACGATGATAGACGGCCATGAAGCCGCCGTCGCCGAGGCGCACCACGTAAAAACGTCCGTTGGTGATGTGCGTGACCGAGTTGGGCGGGCAGTCGTCCACCAGACCCGCGGTGATAACCGAGCCAAATTCACCTTCGGTCAGGCGGGGTTGCAAATAAGCGATGAAGACGCCTGCGGTTTCGACCAGGGCCAGTCCGCCGAAGAAGGCCCAGGCGATCTTGAGAAAGTCGCGACGGTTGGGTTGCAAAGGGGTGTCAGTCATGATGGGAACTCCGAATTTGTTACCGATAATCAATGTGTGGCAGGCATGGCCCACAGCCAATAGAGAGACATGCCCGGGCCGCGGAAGAAAATGCCAATAACCGTGAGGACAAGGAAAGCCGTGAAGAGGAAGGTGGCGATGAACATTACCCGCTCCTCGGTGTCGGCATGGAAAGTCTTGACCGTCCACTCGTCGAGCAGGATGAGCGGGATGAAGACCACCGCCAACGGGATGAGTCCGTTCGAGAGCAGGGTGTTCCAGGTGGGAAGCCAGGCGGTCCAGTTCAGGACGAATTCATCCAGCAAAACCCACAGCGGGGTGGCAACCAGGGCCAGCCCCGCCGCCAAAACCGTCAGCGAACGACCACGGCGCGAGCGGAAGTAGATTCCCACGCTGGACAGGTTGATGTCGAAGAAGGGCAGCAGGAAGATCGCCAAGATGGCCAGGCTCGGCAGGAGGATGGCGCCCACCAACGGATGGAAGTGCAGCAACAATTCCTGGAGTCCCATGAAATACCACGGGGCCTTGGCAGGGTTCGGGGAGACGTCGGGATTGGCGATGCCCTCCAGCGGGGCGGGCACCAGCATGGAAAAGATCAACAGGATGGCGAACCAGGCCAGGGCGAAGGCCAGTTCGCGGCGTACCAGGTGCGGGATAGTGGTCACACGCTCGACCTTGGGTTCGACTCCTGAGCCTGTCGAAGGATCGTCCAGCTTCTTCGGCAGGGTCAGGCCGCCGTCCTTGCGGACGCGCCAAAAGTGATAAGACATCAGCCCGAAGATCATCAACGGGATGAGCGAGATGTGCATGGCGTAGAAATTGAGCAGCGTGTTCGCACCGACTTCGGGTCCGCCGAGGATAAGTTGGCTCAGCCAGCTTCCGATCAATGGTACGTAACTGATGATGCTTGTCCCGACCGTGATGGCCCAGAAAGCCAGTTGGTCCCACGGCAGCAGGTAGCCCGTGAAGTTGGCTCCCAACGTGAGCAGCAACATGGCTACACCGATCAGCCAGTTGACCTCGCGTGGCGGACGGTATGCCCCTGTGGCGAACACACGGACAAGATGAAGCACCGCCACTACGATCAGCAGGTTGGCGCTCCAGTGATGCAGATTGCGGACCAACTCGCCGAACCAGACATTGGAGTTGATCTCAAGGATGTCGAGATAAGCCTGCGGCGCGGCGGGCGTATAGTTGTTTTGCAGGATCACGCCCGTCAAGGCGAGGACAGCCATCAGCAGGGCCGCCAGCCCGCCAAGACCCCAGCTATAAGTCCAATTCATGGAAGTCACGGGGACTTTGGTCGGGTGCAGATGCAGGATCAGACTGTCGACCACCATGCGCATGCGGCCACGGTCGTCGCTGGGCAAATTCTCAGGCGCCAGGCGGGCGCGGATACGTTCAAAGAGGGAAGGTTCAGAGTTTGGGTCAGTCATGGTTGCTCCTCAAAAAAGACTGTCCCATTTTTAGCAAGGCAAGTTGGCGATGAGAAAAAGAAAGGATAAAGGTTTGGTAAAGGCTGCCATTCCTGGTAGCTTTCTCTGTGAAGAGTACGAAGAAATCCTTAAAAACTCTGCGCCCTTTGCTTCTCTGCGGTTCGATCCTCGCTGTCACATTTTTCGCACAATCTTTTCGGGAACTTTATCGGACCTTTACATTCGCACAATAAGATGGGGACAAGGTTGTGACGAAACAACCCGTTCAATCAAAAAAACATAAGAGGTAAAACACCATGTTCAAAACACTCAAACACATCCTGGCTGGCATTTTAGCCGCCGCCCTGCTGGTCGCCATCGGCGCCAGCGTGTACTCTGTGCTGGCCGCGCCCGGCGCGAATCCGCTCGACAGTATTTCGCAGGCCGTCTCGGCCAATGGCAATGGAAACGGGAACGGCACGGGCACGTCCGTGCTGGACCTCCCCGCCTCCGATCTGAACACCAACCAGAATCAGAGCATTCTCAACGGCGCCTCCAGCAATGGAAATGGCAACCAGGGCGGGAATGGTCAAGGCGGCAATGGCAACGGCGGTCAGGGCAACGGTGCCAATGGTAATGGCGGACAGGGCAACTCCAATGCGAACGGCAGCGGCGTGCCCCAGGCCAATGTCACAGGCGCGAACACTGTCCACGGCACCGTCGTCAGCTTCGACCAGACAGGCTTGAGCCTGACCCTCGACGATGGCAGCGCGTCGTATGTCCAGCTTGGGAACTCGCGCTACAGCCAGTCGATTGGTTTCGCTCCGCAGGTCGGTGAGACCGTCACGGTCTACGGCTTCAATGGCGACCAGGGCCTGTTCAGCGCCATTACGGTCACGCTGGACGGAACGAGCCAGGTCTACTCCTTCCGCAGCGAGACGGGCCAGCCACT
>CALFXA010000076.1 GCA_937928015.1 uncultured Anaerolineales bacterium
AGTTTCGTCCATTATAAATTACCGCGCCGTTCCTGTTCGAGTTCGAGCGATTCGAACAAGGCCTTGAAGTTGCCCTTGCCGAAGCCCTGCGCCCCGCGCCGTTGGATGATCTCGACGAACATGGTCGGGCGGTCCTGGATGGGCCTGGAGAAGATTTGCAGCAGGTAGCCTTCGTCGTCGCGGTCAACCAGGATGCCGAGATCGTGGATGGCCTTGAGGTCTTCCTTGATCGAGCCGACGCGCTCGGGCAGCATCTCATAATAGGCGTCGGGCACGCGCAGGAACTCGATGCCGCGTGCCTTAAGCTGGGTGACGGTTTCGAGGATGTTGCCCGTGGCGATGGCGATATGTTGCGCGCCGGGCGTGAGATAGTAATCGAGATATTCCTCGATTTGACTCTTCTTCTTGCCTTCGGCGGGTTCGTTGATGGGGAACTTGACGCGCCCGTTGCCGTTCGACATGACCTTGGACATGAGCGCGGAATATTCGGTGGAGATGTCCTTATCGTCGAAGTGCAGGAGCTGACGGAAGCCCATCACCTCGTGATAGAACTTAACCCAATCGTTCATCTTGCCGAGCTGTACGTTGCCGACGATATGGTCGATGGACGCCAATCCCGTGGACTCGGCCGCTTTATCGGTGATCGGCCGATAGGTCGGCGCGAAGATACCCTTGTAGTCGTCGCGGTCGACGAAGACATGCAGGGTCTCGCCGTAGGTGTAGATGGCCGAGGTGCGGAAGATGCCGCGGTCATCCTTCTCTTCGCGCGGTGCCCAGGCCGATTTCCCGCCGCGGGAAGTGGTTTCCTTCCAGGCCTTTTCCACATCCTCCACTTGCAAGGCAATCACCTTGATGCCGTCGCCGTGGACCATGTGATGCGCCGCCAGCGGGCTGGACGGTCCGTACGGCGCCGAGACCACGAAGCGCGCCGTGCCCGACTCGAGCACGTACGAAGCGTACTCGCGGTTGCCCGTTTCGAGGCCTGAATAGGCCACGGGCTTGAAGCCAAAGCCTTTCCACCAGTAATACATGGCGTGCTTGGCGTTGCCCACATAAAAATGGACATGGTCGATGGACTTGATCTGAAGGAAGTCGCCTTCCTCGGTGATGGGGCGGGGATCGGACTTGGACGCAAGTTTGGTCATGGCTCCTCCTTGAGCGGGTTAAGGGCATTTTACGACAAAGATTGTCCGATTGCAAATCAAAAGGATTGGAGAACTTCCAATCCTTTATCAATTCAAAATGGGTTTTCCCCTTCGACTGCGCTCGCCTTTGCCTCGCTCCGCTCAGGGAGAAGATTAGGGCTTGGGATGCGCGGCGAAGAACTCCCAGATTAGTTGCGACGCCGAAATGGTTTGCGTGGGCTGGTCGGACCCTGCCCAGCCGCCTGCACCGCCAGGCCAGGCATGTCCGCCGTCGAGGATGGTGTACAACTCCACGGAGGTGGAACCCGTGCAGCCCGTCCAGACCTCGTGCTGGATATCGTCAAACGAGTTGGTCTGAGACTGCGGGTTGCACCCGTCAAATTGGGTCCAGAACCCGACGGATTTCTGCACCGAAGCAAAATCCACATTGACGAGCGACTTGGGTCCGTATCCGCCGTCGTAGGGGACATGCTCGTCGGCGGTCCCGTGGAACTCGATGACCGAGATAGGCTGAGTGGGAGAGCAGCTCGCAAAGTTGAGCGTCCCCGCCACAGGCGCGACCGCCGCGAACAGGTCCGAGGCCTCACAGGCCAGCCGCTGTGACAGCATCGCGCCGTTCGACAGACCCGTGGCGTAAATGCGCTTCACGTCCACATTCGCCAGCGTTTGCACGTCCGCGGCCATGTCGCGCACAAAACCGACATCATCCACGTTTTCTTCTTGCGCGTAGCCACAACAGGAGCCTGCGTTCCACGTCAGCAAAATGTCATCGCTGCGGCGGCCCGTCCCGTCGGGATAAACGACGAGGAAACCGTGCTGGTCGGCCACGGCGTTGAATCCGCTCATCTTGATGGCGCTGCGGGCGTTGCCTGTCCCGCCGTGGAAGACAAACACCAGCGGCACAGGCTTGGACCAATCCACTGAGGCGGGCACGTACAGGATGTAGCTGCGTTCGCGGCCGTCATGGGTCAGGGTGCGGTTGATCTCACCCTTGGGCAGGCTGGGCGCGGACGTCGGGGTGGGGATGGTGGGGGTCGGCGTGCTGCTGGTCCGCGCGCAGGCCAGGCTGGCGGACAGCAAAGCGATTAGGACGATCAGTAGTTGATGGGTTTTCTTCATGGGTTTCTCCTCAGAATGGAGGAGATTGTAAACTTGAGAAGTTATCCGTGTTTTGCAGCAAAGTAAAGGCCGTGTAAAAAATCTGCCGCTCAATCGAGCGGCAGATTTTCAGTGATGAACTGCTCCCAGATGGGATACTCTGCGGGGTTCCAGATTTTGCGCAGGTCGGCAAGTGCGTTCTCCTTCTTCCAGCCCAGGCTGTTGACACGATACAGCATAATGAAGCCCGTGGCGCGGTAATTGGCCTGGCAGTGGACGTACACACTCTGGCCGCGATGCGCGTCCATGGCGTGGAAGAAGTCCAGCAGGCTCTCGCGGGTGGGATGATCCCACAAGACGGGAATGTTGATATAGTCCATACCCAGCGACTCGACCAGCGGACCTTCGTCTGCCAGTGCGCCTTCCGAGTCGGGCAGTGCCAGGTTGATGACGACCTGTACGCCCGATTCCACTGCCTCTGTAAGTTGCTCGGCAGTAGGCATGCCGCTGCTGATCAGGCTCTCCGAAAGGCGCAGGAAATTGCGCGCATCCTCGATCACGGCTTCACGCCCACGGACCGTCCGCCCGTCATGGCTTGTAACTGCGCGGGCGCCAACTCGAAAATGGCGTTAGGTGTCCCTGCCGCCGCCCAGACGGTGGCATATTGCAGCAGGTCCTCGTCGAGATAAGTTTCCATCTTTTGGGCGTGCCCGAGTGGAGGCACGCCGCCGATGGCAAAGCCCGTCACGGCGCGCACGAAATCGGCGTCCGCGCGGACGATGGGCTCGCCCGCATACTCAGCGATGCGCTTCTCGTCCACGCGGTTCGCGCCGCTGGTCAGCACAAGGATCGGCTTGCCACTGTCCTTGCCGCGGAAGATCAACGACTTGGTGATCTGTCCCAACAGGCAGCGTGCACGGTCGGCGGCTTCCTGTGCCGTGCGCGTGGACTCGGCGTGTTCGATGACGGTCAGGTCGTAGCCGAGTTCGGTTAGTAAATTTTGGATCCTTTGAGCAGAAGGGCTAAGTGGACTCATGCGTTCAAGTGTAGCATAATTTGATATACTCTCGCCATGACCGACTATAAAACTGTGTATGCCCAACAAGCTGACCGATACGAGGCCCTGATCGCCCGCGAGGACTATCGGGGCAACATCCTGCGCACGCTGCAGGAGATCACGCCGCTGGAGGATCGCGTGGCCCTGGACCTGGGGGCGGGCACGGGACGACTAGCCTTTCTCCTTGCCCCGCACGTGAAGCAGGTCCGCGCCTTCGACGTGGCCGAGGACATGCTGCGGGTCTGCACCGAACGCCTGACTGCAGGTGGATTCACCAACTGGCAGGTTGATGTGGCCGACCATCGTCACATCCCCGTGGAGGATCACTCTGCCGATCTGGTCGTCTCAGGTTGGAGCGTGAGCTACCTGGCCGTGTGGAATCCCGAGAATTGGCGCGAAGGCCTGGATGCCTGGATGGTCGAGATGAAGCGCGTCCTCAAGCCAGGCGGGTGGATCGTGTTGTACGAGTCGCTCGGTACGGGCAACGCGGAACCCATCCGCCTGCCGCACCTGGAGAAGTTCTATCCCTGGCTGGACGAGGTGGGCTTCCAACACAAGTGGATCCGCACCGATTATCAGTTCCAGTCTCTCGAAGAGGCCGTGGATCTGTCGGGTTTCTTCTTCGGCGCGGAGTTGGCGGAACGCATCCGCAAAGAAAATCTGGTCATCCTCCCCGAATGCACGGGTGTATGGTGGAAAAAGCTGGAATGAAAAAGAGACGGTCACCGCACGGTGACCATCTCTTTTTATACTTGTTTCCTGAACCGATTCTTTGCCGCCATCCACAGGCCGACCGCCACAAGGAGCATGCTCCCGCCTGCAAAGCCCCATTTGATTATCGTCAGCAGAGAGGTTAGCAGCGCCAGGATTACGGGCGCGGACGGATAGATCGCAAGCAGGATCACAATGCCGATGTTTTCCAGCAGGTCGAACAGCAACGCGCCGAAGGGCAGCACGTTCCACTTTTGCATTCTGCTGGTGGAGGCAAATCCGCGTTGGAAGAGCCAACTGATCAGCAGGCTGAAGAATAGCGTGTACACCAGCGGATATATAATGTCGGCGGTCAACTCGATATTGCGATAGAAGATGCGGTTGTACTCGCCGTACTGACCGATGATTTCGAACATTTTCGCGGGCAGTGTGAAGAGACGCAAGTCGAGTGGACCGGGGCCACCCGCATCGCCTTTGATCAAGGCCTCAGCCATCGGCAGGACGAAGAGGTTGAAGAACATATCGAGGAGGAAAAGCAGGAAAATGAGCCAGCCCTTGGTAAAACGATGCAAGGTGTTCGATAGTTTATCGAGCATGTCTAAAGCGCCTTCTGTAATGGTTTCTAAAATAAGTTTTGGACCAGTTGGGGAATTTGATGCGTGGCCTCGGTGTTCATCTGGCGATAACGTTCCACCGACTCGCACATGGCTGACAATTTCTCGTGGTCACGCACCAGGGACTCGATCAACGTTCGCTGCGCCTTGCCGTTGAGCGCCACCCATCCCAGCCCATAGCGCTCGATGAACTCCAGGTTGACTTCCTCCTGCCCTGGGATGTAGGCCGTGGCGATGAACGGTTTGCCGAGCGTGACCGTCTCGAACAGCATGTTCGGCCCCGCCTTACCCATCACCACGTCCGCGGCCATCATGTAAGGCGCGATCTGTTTGGTGAACGGAATGGCGTGCACGTGCGGGCGTCCGTTGAAGTGTTTGAGCAGGCCTTCGTTCGTCCCTGCCGCCAGGATGACCTGCACATTCTCCAGCGCCAGCAGACTCTCGACCGTGCGCG
>CALFXA010000077.1 GCA_937928015.1 uncultured Anaerolineales bacterium
TGGGGAGGTGCCAGAGTGGCTGAATGGGCTCGCCTGCTAAGTGAGTGCCGGGGTAACTCGGTCGCGGGTTCGAATCCCGCCCTCCCCGCCACAGCGAAGACACGTCCGTGAGGGCGTGTTTTTGTTTTCGGTCATGTGCCCCCATTGAGGGGATGATATTCGAATCCCGCCCTCCCCGCCACAACGAAGACACGTCCGTAAGGACGTTTTTTTGTTTTCGGTCAGGATTAAATCCACGAGAGATGAACAAAGATAAACGGGGAGGCAATCTTTGTTCATCCCCGTTTATCTCTGGCGAATATTCGAAGGCGTTTCGCCGTTCCATTCGATGTCGAAGGTGGAGGCTTGCAGCGGACTGATGCCGTGCCGGCGGGCAAGGTTCACATAATGAAGGATACTCCGTCCCTGCAAGCAGGCAGGCCAGGGATCATGCACGTCGAAGAGGACATCGCGGCTGTGGGTGAAGGTCTCCAGCCAGCGTTTGAACTTCTTCTTGCGGAGCGCCTCGGGCAGGGCATAGACCAGCATGGCGGTCGAGAGCATGGATGAGCTGGGACCGTCGGGGGTGATGAGCGGCAAATCGGGATTGAGGAAGGAATCGGCGAAACGCGGATGTGCAGCGAGCAAGTGGACTCCGCTCGTGGCACGCGGATTACACTCCAAGGCTGTGACCGCGCCCTGGGCATCTTCGATGAAATCGAACGAGATCTGACCCGTGAACTGCGTCGCCTCGACGAAGGTCCGCACCCACTCGAAGGTGGCGGGATGATCCACGTGCTGGAAGGCCACCGTCGCGCCCTGGCCCGCGGTGAACTCGGAGCGATAGGCGGCATGCGCGGAAATGTGTCCACGGTGGACGACGCTGTAGGTGCAGATTTGCGCCCCGTGGACGAACTCCTGCGCCACCCACGGGGAAACGGGGTCGAACGTCAGCATGGAGAACGCCTGATTGAGGGTCGGCAGGATCAGGGTCCGCGAGGCGAAGCGGGAGTAGGCAGGTTTGAGGACCAGTCTGCGCCAGCGGGCGTAGGCGGAAAGCAGGTCGTCGCGCGTCTGCACCAGGATCGAGTCGGGCACAGAGAGTCCCAGCGAGGCGGCGTAAAAAATGAAATCCCATTTATTGTGGAGGGTGCGCAGGGTGTCGATTGGCACGGTGAAGGCAGGCAGATGGTCGTGTCCCATTGCGACGTAGAAGGTCTCCTCGTTGACGGGGATGACCATGTCGATGCGCTGACGGCTGACGATCTCATTCAGCGCGTCGAGGAAAGCCGCCGTCTGTTGGCGTGGCGGCGGGACGAGGAAATTGTGCGCGATGCTGCGGCTGGGCGCGGAGAGATGTCCGCACAGGCTTTCGGCCATGCACACGACATGCCCCGCGCGATGAAAAGTGCGAGCCAGTTCGAGAGCCGCAGGTGAGCGTCCGCCCGTGAGAAGGATATTGGCCATGGAGTTTATAATGGGGTGAAGTATAGCCCGATTTTTTGATAAATCAACGAACTTCCACCGGGAGGCGAGAATGCAAAAAACTGCCAGGGAAGAAAACCGCCGAAGGGTCTTACAAGGCATATTGGAGACCCCTTTAATCCTTGCACTTGTTGTCGTTCTGACAATTGTCGGATTCTTCGCCGGGGGGAAGATAAGCGAGTATCGTTGGCAGGGCCTCCTGGTGCAGTGGAAACGATTGCCTGCCTCCATGAAATTCACTGAGATCGTGGATGCAACTTCTTACCATTTATGGGCGAGGGCGGAAAATGGCGAAATCTATATGTGGGATATGCATTGTGGCGCTGGTCTGCAATGCGGAAAATGGGTGCTCGTGGAAGCAATGCCCACGGATATTCATGATGTGTCGACCAACTGGATGGAAAGATCTGCCTCTTGCAACATAGGAAATTTTAAACCCCAAGGACCATCTGGCAAAACCACTCAATGTGTATTTGTCTACATGGTCCCTGGTGATTTTAATATAACAAGTTATTACGCTCTTACTGATACTGGAGAGATCTGGTATTGGGAACTTGTATCTGATATATCTTCTTTCTTGTTCACTGTTTCCAGTTGTACATGTTCGGGAGCAGTTCTGGGGTTGCTCCTCGGGGTAATCATTTTTTATCGAAAGACCGCACAAAATTGATTTGCAAGAATGGAACAGGTCACGTCTGAGGCGTGACCTGTTGTTTTATTTTCGACCGCTGGTCGTCACAGTGCGTGAGGCTATAATCATTCCTATGAAAACCCTCATCACAGGCGCCACAGGATTTCTCGGCGGAGCGCTGGCGCGGCGGCTGCACAGCTTGGGCTGGGACGTCACCGCCCTGGGGCGTAATCCGCACGCGCTGACTGTGCTCGAAGCGGACGGCATCCGCACGCTTCAGGCCGATCTTGCGGACGAGGCCGCCATCCGTGCGGCGTGTGTGAGGCAGGAGATCGTCTTTCACTCAGGGGCGCTGTCCTCGCCGTGGGGGCGGGGGGAGGATTTTTATCGCGCCAACGTGCTGGGCACGCGCAACATCGTGCGCGGCTGCCAGGACGCAAACGTCCAGCGGCTGGTGCATGTGTCCACGCCCAGCATTTACTTCCGCTATGAGCCGCGCCTGAACGTCAAAGAGACTGACCCGCTGCCCGCAAAACCTGTCAACGAATATGCGCGTACCAAGCTGCTGGCCGAGGCAGAAGTGGACCGCGCCCATGCGGACGGTCTGCCCGTCGTGACCATCCGTCCACGTGCGATCTTCGGTCCAGGTGATACGACCATCCTGCCGCGGCTGATCCAGCGGCTGGCCTCGGGTCGGCTGCCCGTCATCGGCGGCGGGGAAAACATCGCCGACCTGTCCTACGTCGAGAACGTGGTCGATGCGCTGCTGCTGTGCGCCGAGTCACCAAAATCTACGTTCGGCAAAAAATACAATATCACCAACGGCGAACCTGTCGTCTTGTGGGACATGGTCCGCAAGGTGGCCGACGCGCTCGGGTACCCGCCGCCGCGCGGGCGCATCCCCTATCGCATCGCGGACGCCGCCGCGGGGTTGCTGGAAATGATCTATCGTCTGCTTCCGTCCCAGCCCGAGCCGCCGCTGACGCGTTACACCGTCGGCGTGATCGCCAATAGCACCACACTCGACATCTCCGCCGCCCGCCGCGACCTCGGATACAATCCACGCATCTCGGTTGAAGAAGGTTTTGATGAGTTTATTCGTTGGTGGAAGGCTACCGTCATTGCGAGGAGGGTTGAGACGCGATAGCGTCGAAGCCTGACGAAACAATCTCAAGTAACCATCCACCATGAGATTGCTTCGTCGGCTTGTGGCCTCCTCGCAATGACATTATGAAAATCACCATCCTTCACGCTGGTTACTGCACAGCCCCCGAACACATTGCTATTCAAGGCGGCGCATGGCGGCATATCCATTTCCCCGCCATGTTCGCCGTGTTGGAGCATCCGCGCTTCGGGCCGATGCTATTCGACACGGGCTACTCGCAGCGTTTCTTCGACGCGACGCGCAAGTTCCCGTATCGACTCTATCGCCACGCCACTCCCATAACCCTGCACGAGGATGAGTTGGCCGTGAATCAACTTGCAACCTTGAACCTTCGCCCCCAGGACATCACGCGGATTTTCATCTCCCACTTCCATGCGGATCACATCTCCGCCCTCGACGCCTTCAGCGGGTCCCGTTATGTGTACCTGCCCCACGCCTACGAAGCCATCCGTCAAAAGCGCGGACTGGATGCCCTAACCCGCGCCTTCCTGCCCGACCTGATCCCCCACGACTTCGACGAACGTGCCGCCCCCGTGGACGTTAACGCTGCCATTCCATTGCCGCCCGAGTATGCGCCCTTCACGCGCGGATACGACCTGTTGGGCGATGAGTCGGTCATCGCGGTCGAACTGCCTGGACACGCCATTGGCCAGATGGGGCTCTTCGTCCGTGATGAGGCACGCACCTATTTCTTCGTAGCGGACGCTGCCTGGCAGGGGCGCTCCGTCACGGAGCATCGTCCGCCGCATGCGCTGGCGAATCTGATCTTCGCTGACCCCAAGGCCTATCGCACCACGCTCGCAGACTTGCACACATATCACCAGTTGCACCCCAGCGTGGAGGTCATCCCTTCGCATTGTGAAGAGACTCTGACAAGATTCCAATCCCCTCTCCCGATGGGAGAGGGCCAGGGTGAGGGCGATGAACGCTGAATTGTTCAACCGCGAGAATATCGACTCACTGCACTGGCCGTCCACGCTTGATGGAGAGTATGCGCGCAATTACCTGTTGCCGATGATTCAGGATGGCCCGCAGAAGTACATCCGCAATGTGCATAACACCGAGGTGATGGTCGCCAAAGTGGATGAGACACTGCTGCCCATCACAGTCACGGATTTTCATCCCGAGAACACCTACACGGTCTCGCCGTACAGTCACTATATTTCCTACGGCGGATACGAGGAAGTGCGCCATCTGGAGAATCCGCCCGTCGAGGCGCTGATCAAGCTGGCGCTGCATCCCGTGGCGGACTGGTTGCGCCGCAGTGACTTCGACCGCGTGGTCTTCGTCAATAACTGGCTGCTTTCGACGAATCTATATCCGTCCATAACGGCGACCCAGCTTGAGGTCCTGAGCGAAGCGCTGATCCGCCGCTTCCCCGACCGAGCCATCGTTTTCCGCTCGGTGACCGAGTCGCGCGATCCGCACATCCGCAAGACGCTCGAATTACATGGCTATGAACTGGTCCTCAGCCGACAGGTCTGGTTCATGGACCCCGACGAGGCCCGGCGCACGCGTCAGTATAAGGAAGACACGCGCGTGCTGCGCCGTCATGGTTATGAGGTAGTGGACGGGACATCTCTGAGCGACGACGACCTGCGCCGCGCGGTGGAGTTGTACAACCTGCTGTATCTCGAAAAGTATTCGTATTACAACCCGCAGTTTACAGAGTCCTTTTTGCGCCTGGCACGCGACAAGGGCACATTGACCCTGCGGGGACTAAGGCGGGATGGAAAGCTCAACGGCATCATGGGATACTTCGCGCGCAATGGTCTGATGACCCAGCCGCTGTTCGGTTACGACACGTCGCTGCCGCAGGACGAAGGCCTGTACCGCCTGCTGACGCTGGTCACCTTGCAGGAAGGCTTCGCGCGCGGATTGATGGTACACGCCAGTGGCGGCGTGGGCAAGTTCAAGAAGATCCGCGGCGGACGCAGCGTGACGGAATACAATGCGGTGTACACGAAGCACCTGCCGCGCAGGCGTCAGCGCCCGTGGCAGGTCATTCAGCAGATTGGTGATTGGATGATCCCGTATTTCAAGAAGATGGATTTCTGATGTCATTGCGAGGGCTTCGCCCTCGCAATGACGTAAACAACAATAGGAGACCTCATGGAAGTCAATTTACCCCTCAAGATTATCGGCCTTGGACGTTATTTGCCCGCACGCGTCGTTCCCAGCTCGGAGCTGGAAAAAATCTGCAACCTGCCTGCGGGTTGGGTGGAGCGTCACAACGGGGTGCGCGAGCGCCGCTGGGTGACGGACGAGACCTCATCCTTCATGGCGGCCCAGGCGGCGCGCGAAGCGCTCGACGAGGCAGGGCTGAAGCCGAGTGACCTCAGCCTGATCATCAATGCCTCGGGCACGGGCGAGCAGGCCATCCCCGACACAGGCGCGCTGATCCAACGTCAGTTGGGATTGGGCAAGTCGGGCATCCCCGCCATGACGGTCCACAACACCTGCCTGAGTTTCATCGCCGCGATGGACGTGGCCGCCAACTTCCTCAACACGGGACGTTACAAGCACATCCTCATCGCCAGCGCCGACGTGGCCTCGTGTGGAATCAACCCGAAAGAGCCTGAGTCCGCTTCGCTGGTGGGGGACGCCGCTGCGGCGGTCGTCGTGACCCGCTCGGGAACGGGGGACCAATCGATGGTCCACAACGCGCACCTCAAGACCTACGGCGATGGTGCCTACCTGACCGCCATCATGGGCGGCGGCTCGGCGCGGCATCCCGCCAAACCGAATCACAACCCAGAGGATGACCTGTTCCACATGGACGGTCCCGCCGTGCTGCGTATGGTGCGCGGCATCGCGGCAGATTACCTCGATGAGCTATACCCTGGCCTCTCGAAGGGTCTGGGGGACATCGATGTTGTGGTGCCGCATCAGGCCAGCAAAGTCGGGCTGATGATGCTCTCGCGCTTCGGCTGGCCGCAGGATCGCATCATGAGCACGCTCGAAACGCTGGGCAACTGTGTGGCAGCCTCGATCCCGTCCACGCTGTATCAGGCGGTGCGCGATGGAAAGATCCAGCGCGGAAACAAGGTGCTGCTGGTCGGCACGGGCGCGGGACTCTCCATCGGCGGGCTGGTGATGACGTATTAGACGGTCAGATGGGTGGAAAGATCGTATAATCGTTTTGGAATGTCCACCCAGCCCACTCCCATCACGCGCGTCGAACGATCGAGGGAGGCGGCCCAGTCAGCCTATGACCGTCTGAGCCGCTGGTATGACCTGATTGCAGGCGGCAGCGAGCAGAAGTTCGCCAAGATGGGGCTGGACAGGCTGCATGTACAGACAGGGGAAAAGGTGCTGGAAGTCGGCTTCGGGACGGGGAACAGCCTCGCGGCGCTGGCAAAGTTGACGGGAGGAATCGTCCACGGCGTGGATCTGTCCACGGGCATGGCCCGCGTCGCACAGGGGAAACTCGCCCGACAGGGACTCTCGCATCACGTACAGCTTCTTTGCGCCGACGCCCTGCACCTGCCCTACGCGGACCAGTCCTTCGACGCCGTCTTCCTGAGTTTCGTGCTGGAATTGTTCGACACACCCGACTTGCCGCTCGTCCTGCAAGAGTGCAGGCGGACCCTGCGTGAGCGTGGACGCATCGGGGTGGTGTCGCTGGCCAAACGGGACCGACTCGTGGTGCGGATCTACGAGTGGTTTCACCTGCGCCTGCCCGCCTACGTGGACTGCCGTCCGATCTACGCCAGGGACACGCTCGAACGCGGCGGCTTCCGCATCGAAGATTCCGCCGAGGCGCTCATGTGGGGCCTGCCCGTGGAGATCGCCATCGCGCGCAAGGGGTGAAGGTGGATATTGAATATTTTTAGCCGATCTAAATTCGGCGGTTTAGATACTTGTCTGGGGGTAATTTTGTTGTTTCTTTGTATCCCTTAAATGCGAGAAAGCCAGGGTCCTGACCTGGCTTTCCCTTTCAAGAGGAGGAGAAGAGAAATCACCTTGCGACGTCAACTTTATCATGGGGTAAAAAAGACTGCTGGACGGCTCCCCTACGCCGTCCAGACGGTTGCAATACGAGTTGAATGAGGATTTTTTAAGGCGAGGGCGGAAGGCCTTCCGCTCCTACGAAATCTTTTCCCCACGGAACTGCGTCTCATACAACTGACGATACAGCCCGCCCAGCGCCAGCAATTGCTCGTGCGTGCCCTGCTCCACGATCTGGCCGCGGTCCATCACCAGGATCAAATCGGCCGCCAAAATGGTGCTCAGGCGGTGCGCGATGACGATACTCGTGCGTCCCGCCATCACGCGCTTGAGGGCATCCTGGATCAACGCCTCGGACTCGCTGTCGAGCGAACTGGTGGCTTCATCGAGCACGAGGATACGCGGGTCTTTGAGGATGACGCGCGCCAGTGCAATGCGTTGCTTCTCGCCGCCGCTCAGGCGGTATCCGCGCTCACCGACGATGGTGTCATAGCCGTCGGGCAGGTCCATGATGAAGTTGTGGATGTTGGCCGCGCGCGCCGCCGCCTCGATCTCAGCCTGGGTCGCGTCAGTCTTGGCGTAGGTCAGGTTGGTGCGGATGGTGTCATGGAACAGATAGGTCTCCTGCGTCACCATGCCGATGGCGGCAGAGAGCGAGTCGAGGGTCACATCGCGCAGGTCATGGCCGTCGATGCGGATCGTCCCGCTAGTGGGGTCGTACAGGCGCGGGATGAGATACGTGACAGTGGTCTTGCCTGCGCCCGAAGGACCGACCAAAGCAACCAACTGTCCAGCGCGGGCCTGGAAGGAGATCCCCTCTAAAGCGGTGGTCCGCGCCTGGGAAATGGGACCAGCCTCCCCGTCGGCTGATTCCGTTTCTCCATCCTTCTTCTTCCCATTGCTTTTATCCGCCAAAGACATCACCGCCTTGACGTTATCCATGCTGCCATACCGTTTGACCTCGCTGAGCAGTTTGGTGTCATCCACATCGTACTTGAAGGTGACATCCTCGAAGGCCAGGTTGCCGCGCACATCCCGCAGGATCAGCGCATCCTCTTTCTCGGCGATATCCTGCGGCAGGTCGATGACCTCGAAGACGCGCTCGAACGAGACCATGCTGGTGCTGAACTCGACGGGCGCACCCGCCAATCCCTGCAAGGCGCCGTAGAGTTGGCCAAGGTACGAGCCGAAGGCCACGATGGTGCCGACCGTGAAGCTGCCCTGGATGACGTACCAGCCGCCCAGGCCATAGACCAGCGCCGTGCCCACCGCGCTGACCAGCCCGAGGATGACGAAGAAGGTCGAGCCGATGACCGCGCGTTTGACGCCGATGTCGCGCACGCCTGCTGCGCGCTGACGGAAGCGCGTCTCTTCCTCCTTCGCGCGCCCGAACAACTTGACCAGCAGCGCGCCGCCGATGTTGAGCGTCTCGTTCATGTGCGCATTCATCTGCGCGTTGAGATCCATGCCCTCGCGGGCGATGTCGCGCAGCACCGTTCCCAGTTTTTGCGCCACGAGAATGAAGATGGGCAGGATGACCACGCTTAGCAGGGTCAACTTCCATTCCAGCGAGAGCATCACCGCCAGGATGGCGGCCGCCTCGATGACATTGGTCACGATATTGACGATGGTGTTGCTGATGGCGTTCTGCGCGCCGACCACGTCGTTGTTGAGACGCGACATCATCTCTCCGACCTTGGTGTTGGTGAAGAATCGCAGCGACATGCGCTGCAAGCGCGCAAACAACGTCGAGCGCAGGTCGTAGATCACACCCTCACCCACCGCGGCGTTGAGTCGACGCTGGACGACCGAGATGCCGCCGTTGAGAATCGGCAAGAACAGCAGCGCCAATGCCAGCCAGATCAATTGATCGAGATTCTTCTGTGGCAGGACCGTGTCGATCATCGTGCGGAAGATGAGCGGCGAGACCAATCCAACGCCCGTGCTGAACAAAATCATCACCAGCATCCCGCCGATCTGTCCCCAATATGGTCGGGCATAATTCAGAACGCGCAGCAACAATTCCTTCGTTACTTTGGGCTTTTGGTCGCCCGAGCGCATATATTGAAACCAGGCTCCGTGCATAAAGCAAACTCCTCGTCTTTTCAGGTGATGAGACTATACGCCCAAGGCGGCGATCCCGCAACTGGACAAGCGGGGAGGTTAATAAAAGTATGACGGGCGGCAAGTTTGATATACTGCGGGCATCTTTCGATTGGAGCAAAGCCATGTCCAGAACCCCTGCCATAATCGCCACCACGCTGACCGTATTGTTGTTGACCCTCCTCGCCATTTTGTTCATGCTGGTGCAAATGCTGGCCTTGAACGGATTCAGCGAACGCCAGGGGACCACCGCCCTAGGCCTTTCACTGGTCTGTCAGGGGATGGGCATCCTGCTCTCGGGCGGGCTGGCCATGATGCTGACTCGTCTGTTCGTCGAGAGATTCAACTGGAACAAAATCCTGGCCGTTGTACTGGCCGTCGTCGCAGGGACACTGCTCGGGTTGGGATTATCCCTGGTCTCGCTCTTCGTCGGCATGCTGGCCGCGGGAACTTTGTGACATTTGTCCATTCTCAAACCCGATGTGAACAGGTATGATTCGAGCATCGGCGCCAGCATATCAAAGTCGTAGCCGCGACATCTTCCCCCACAACCAGCGGTCAACTGAATACGACAGGCGTCCTCAACCTGAGAAACTGAGGAAACCATGTCACCTGCTTCCACCAGCCATACCTATCTGGCAGACGATGTATCCCATCACCTGCACGGGGATCCGCACCGCCGCGCATCAGGGCTTTCGGATTTCATCCTCGGCGCACAAGATGGATTAGTCAACGTATTGGGTGTGATCCTTGGCATCGCCGCCGCCACCAATGACGCCTACTTGGTGCTGGTGGCGGGACTTGCCACCACCTTTGCCGAATCCATCTCGATGGGGGCGGTGGCCTACACCACCACCCTGGCCGACGCGGACCTATATCAGAGCGAGCGCGAGCGCGAATACCGTCACATCGAAAAGATTCCCAACCTGGAGATCCAGGAAATACGGGAGATCTACGAGAAGAAGGGCTTCCACGGCGACCTGCTCGAACACATCATCGAGACCATCACCTCCAACCAGGATGTGTGGGTGGCGGTGATGATGGCGGAGGAACATCAACTCGCGCCCGTGGACCGCAAGTCGGCTGTGCGTGCGGCGTTGGTGGTGGGCCTCTCGGCGGTGATCGGGTCATTGGTGCCGCTGGCCCCGTTTCTGTTCCTGTCCGTCTCGACCAGCATGTGGGCCTCCGTGCTGGTGACTGCGCTGGTGCTGTTCGGCATTGGCGCGTATAAGAGCAGGCTGACGGTCGGGCACCCGGGTCGCAGCGGGCTGGAGATGGCGGTGATCGGCACACTATCGGCGCTGGCGGGCTACGCAGTCGGAGCCCTGCTCAAGGTCCCCAGCCTGCCATAAAAATTCCAAAGGAAAACAATCATGTCTCATCAAAACGCACAAAAAGAAAAAACAGGCGCTGCACTCAATTCGGTGATCGCGGCGGTCGGACTGACCGCATTCAAGATCGTCGTCGGCGTGCTGACCAATTCCCTCGGCATCCTGGCCGAAGCGGCCCATTCGGCGCTCGACCTGGCGGCGGCGGTGATGACCCTCTTCGCCGTGCGCGTGGCCGACCGTCCCGCCGACCCCGAGCACCCCTTCGGCCACGGCAAGGTGGAGAACATATCGGCCTTGTTCGAGACCTTGCTGCTGCTGGCCACTTCAGGCTGGATCATCTACGAGGCGGTCCACCGCCTGATGGCGCCCGAGGCGCACGTGGAGATCTCGATCTGGTCATTCATCGTGATGGGAACGTCCATCGTGGTGGACGTCTCGCGCTCACGCATGTTGCGGGACGCCGCCAAGAAACACAACTCGCAGGCACTGGAGGCGGATGCCCTGCATTTCAGCACCGACATCTGGTCATCGAGCGTGGTCATCCTGGGGCTGGTGTTGGTGGTGATCGGGCGCTTCTTCCCGTCGCTGGCAATCCTGGAGAAGGGCGATGCCATCGCCGCGCTGGCCGTGGCGGTGATCGTCATCTTCGTCAGTGGTGAGTTGGGGGTGCGTTCCGTCCAGGCTTTGATCGACGCCGCGCCGAAGAATGGGGAGCATAGCCAGATCATCCAGCAGGTCGAGGGAATCAAGGGCGTGTCCAATGTGCACGCAGTGCGCATCCGCTCCTCGGGTGCCAATTGGTTCGTGGACATGCACGTCACCATGGACGGCAATCTTTCGGTGAACGAGTCACATTTGTTGACGGAGAGCATCGAGCGCAAGGTGCACGAAATTCTGCCCAAGGCCGATGTGACGGTACACGTCGAACCCAATGAGATGGCGAAAAAACTGAGCCCATCTTCATGACCGAATCTAAAACTGAAAATCGTGCATCCCTGACACGCTATGCGTGGTTATCCATCGCTGCGGCGGTGGTGACCATCGGGCTCAAATCGGGCGCGTATCTGTTGACGGGCTCGGTAGGCCTGCTCTCGGACGCCATCGAATCGGGCGTAAACCTGGTGGCGGCACTGATGGCACTGGCCATGTTGACCGTGGCCGCACGCCCCGAGGACGACAACCACACCTACGGCCACAGCAAGGCGGAATACTTCGCCAGCGTGGTGGAAGGCATCCTTATCCTCGTCGCGGCGGGCAGCATTATTTGGACAGCGGCCGGGCGGTTGTTCCAGCCAAAGGAGCTGGAGCAGGTCGGGGTCGGACTGGCCGTTTCGGTGGGAGCTTCGCTCATCAACTTGGCTGTGGCGAAAATCCTATTGCGGGCAGGAAAGAAGAATAATTCGATCACCCTCGAAGCGGACTCCCACCACCTGATGACCGATGTGTGGACCTCGGTGGGCGTGGTGGCCGCCATCGGCGTGGTCGGGCTGACGGGCTGGCTGATCCTCGATCCGCTCATCGCCATCGCTGTTGGGTTGAACATCGTCTGGACGGCCTATCACCTCATCCGCCGTTCGGTGGAAGGGTTGATGGACGGGGCGCTGCCACCCGAAGAGCAGAAGAAGATCGAGGAGGTCATCGCCCAATACCGCCAGCGCGGGGTGGAGTTCCATGCCCTGCGCACGCGTCAATCGGCGGCGCGGCGTTTCGTCTCAGTCCATGTGCTGGTGCCCGGCGCGTGGACGGTCCACGATGCCCATCACGTGGCCGAGGA
This sequence comes from uncultured Anaerolineales bacterium, assembly GCA_937928015.1. Taxonomy (GTDB): domain Bacteria; phylum Chloroflexota; class Anaerolineae; order Anaerolineales; family Villigracilaceae; genus JACPVF01. The sequence goes on from CALFXA010000077.1 coordinate 12,420, forward strand.
CTTCGAAGGCGACATCCGCAGGATATTGCCCGAGACCATTATTCACACCCACCTCGAACCCATCGATGACGAGATCTCGATGGAAGACATCCACGAGAAATAAAAAGCGGGCGGACCAAATGGTCCGCCCGCTGCATTTTATGGGGAGGATTACGCCATCAGCGCCAATTTCCTGGCTGGGTCATAGCGGACGGACACCGAAGCGCCCGCTGTCAACTTGGCGGCCTGCGAAGACTTGCAGCGCATCTGTGTCTTGAAGGCGGGACTGTCGGCGGGTTTCACTTCCACGGGGACGGCCACCCACAGGTCCGTGCCGCGTACGTCGGCAAAATCATTCGCCAGCACGGTGGCCTGCGCCTGTTTCCCGTCTCGGGCCACGCGTTTGGCCCAGGAGGGTGGGATGTACGGTGAAAAGATGTAAATCACCATGACGATCAGCACTATCAAAAACAGCGGGGCCACCACTACAGACGGGATGATATGCGCGACCGACAGCCCGAACAGGATTCCCAGGATGATATACATCCCCAACATTTTCACAGTACGTGTCTTCATACACACTCCTTGCGTTTAAAAGCAAGGCCTATTTTAAGCCGTCCCCGCCTGTTTTCCATGGGACAAATGGCACAGTAAGGAAATTGTAATGCGGCTCAGCTATGGCACACCAAAAACAAGAAGGCTGGAGTTGCTCCAGCCTTCGGTTATCCTTGCGCGCTTTCCCATTCCGTCAGCTTCTCGTCCATCTCGCGTTGGACGCGCTCGTAGTCCTTGCCGAGCTGCGCCACCACCCCAGCATCCGCGGGTGGATTTTCCAACTGCGCGGCCAGGTCGGCCAGTTGACGTTCGAGGGCGGCGATGGCATTTTCTAACTCTTGAAGTTGGGCGACCTTGCGGCGTTCCTCTTTGGTCTTGACGTTCCTGGCCTTGCGCTCCTCGTTCGAGGTCCGCGTTTCGACCAGTTCCGCCTGTTGCTCGGCCAGACGTACGGCCTGCTTCTCACGTTCCTCTTTCAACTGCGAGTAGGTACCCTTGAAGGCCGTCATCTGGCTTTCGTTGGGATCCACCTCCCAAATCTGGGTGGCGAGGGCGTCGATGAGATAACGGTCGTGGCTGACCAGCAGGATGGTGCCCTGATAGGCATCCAGCACGGCCTGCAACACTTCCTGCGAGGTGATGTCGAGGTGGTTGGTCGGCTCGTCGAGCAGGAGCAGGTTGGTGTCCTGAAGCGCCAGCTTGGCCAGGGCCAGACGTCCGCGTTCGCCGCCCGAGAGCATCGAGACCAGCTTGAAGACGTCATCGCCCGAGAAGAGGAATTTGCCCAGGTATTCGCGTCCTTGAAATGGCAACATGCCAGGCGAGGCGGCCAGGATCTCGTCGAGGACCGTCCTTTCAGGGTTGAGCCCCTCGTGGGCCTGGGCAAAATAGCCGACGTGCAGGCTGGCACCGAGCAGCACTTCGCCTGCCAGCGGAGTCAACTGTCCGAGAATGGTCTTGAGGAAGGTGGACTTGCCCGCGCCGTTCGGGCCGATCAAGGCGGCGCAGTCGGTGCGGCGCAGTTCCAGGTCGGGTGCAGAGAAGAGCAGCTTGCCCGGGTAACCGACCTGCAGGTCGTGGGTGCGGATGACCAGTTCACCGGAGCGCTGCTCGGAGCGCAGATGCAGGTGAAGGTCGGGCATGGTGCGCACGGGCGGACGCAGCGAACGCACGCGCCGTTCGGCCTCTTCCACACCGAACGAGCTAGTGGTGGTCTCCACGTCGAGCTGCGACCAGTTGGTGTTGAGCGCCGCGTCCATACCGACCTGTTCGATGGCCTGTACCAGCCGTGAGAGGCGCTTGAGCTTGCCCTTGGCCTGCAGCGTGTTCTGACCCGAGATGTTCTTCTTGATGTACTCGACTTCCTTGAGCAGCTTTTCCTTCTCGCCTTCGAAGACCTCGGCGCGATGGTTCCAGCGAATCTCACGTTCCTGCAAATAGATGCTGTAGTTGCCGCGATACAACTCCGAGCCCGCGGGCGACATTTCGAGCAACACGTTGCAGGCGTGGTCGAGGAAATAGCGGTCGTGCGAGACGATGATGGCCGCGCCCTCCCACTGCGTGAGGTACCCTTCGAGCCACTCCACGGCGCGGATGTCGAGGTGGTTGGTGGGTTCGTCGAGCAACAGCAGGTCGGGGTTGGTCAGCAGCAGGCGCGCGAGATGGGCGCGGGTGCGCTGTCCGCCAGAGAGATGGTCGAGCGACATGCGGAAGTCGGGT
>CALFXA010000078.1 GCA_937928015.1 uncultured Anaerolineales bacterium
GTCATCGGCGGTGGGCAGCTTGCCAAGGGTCAACGGTTGCTTGGTGAAGGCTTCGATGTCGCGCAGGCGGCGCTTCTCGCGCGGGGTGAAGAGCGAGATGGCGATGCCCGTCTTGCCGGCGCGGCCCGTGCGTCCGATGCGGTGCACGTAGACTTCGGGGTCGTCGGGGAGTTGGTAGTTGATGACGTGTGAGATGTCGTCGATGTCGAGGCCGCGGGCGGCCACGTCGGTGGCAACCAGCACTTTGATCTGATTCTCGCGGAAGCGGCCGAGGATGCGTTCGCGGGCGTTCTGTTCGAGGTCGCCGTTGAGGGCCTCGGCGGGGAAGCCGCGCTGGGTCAACTCGCTGGCCAGCAGGCTGGTCTCGGCACGGGTGCGGGCGAAGATCAACACGCTGGTGGCGTCTTCGATCTCCAGCAGGTTCATGACAGCGTGGAGTTTGTCCGACTCGTGCAGGAAGTAGTAGCGCTGCTCGATGGCAGCCACGGTCATCGTGTTGCGTTTAACGGTGACAGACTGAGGGTCCCGCATGAAGCGCTCGGCCAGTTTGCGGATTCGGACGGGCAGGGTCGCACTGAAGAGCGCGGTCTGACGTCCCTCGGGGGTAGCGGCCAAAATGGTCTCGACATCCTCGATGAAGCCCATATTGAGCATCTCGTCGGCTTCGTCGAGCACCACGGTCTTGACGGCGCTCAGGTCGAGGACCTCGCGCTCCATCAGGTCGATCAGGCGGCCCGGGGTGCCGACGATGATGTCCACGCCGCGGCGCAGGCTGTTGATCTGCGGCGCGTAGGGCTGTCCACCATACACGGCCAGGATGCGCACGCGCATGTACTTGCCATATTCATTCATGGCATCCGCGACCTGCAAGGCTAGTTCGCGCGTGGGCGCGAGGATCAGGGCCTGCGGCAGACGATTGTGTTCAAAGTTGTGAAGAATGGGGAGGGCGAAGGCGGCGGTCTTACCGGTGCCGGTCTGGGCTTGGCCGATCACGTCCACACCGGTCAGCATGAGAGGGATCATGCCTTCCTGAATGGGCGTCGGCTCGGCATAGCCAAGTTCAATAATGGCCTGCATCAGCTCGGGACGCAGGTTGAGGGAGGTAAATTCGGTTGTCATCAGATTCCTTTTTCGTCATTGCAAGGGAAATGCCCGAAGCAATAACTCAGATATTGGGATGTTCCGATGACTCCGTCCAACTTCCTGTCAACCACGGCTCGCCTTTGCAGGTCCGCCGTCCCAACAAAAAAGCCCGACAGTTTTGCCGGGCTATCATTCAGAGTGACCAAAACAATTCCCAGAAAATTTGCCCTTTTCAGGGCGGCGGGAGTATAACACAGTTTTGCGGGATTTTGAGTCGAGTTGGGGAGAGCCGCCCGCCACCGAGACAGCCGCATCCGTTGAAACGCGGTAGAATGAAGCCTTGCCACTTTTGCGGCATAAATTCGTAGAGAATTGAAAGATTTCCTTTTTTGTTATGAACAATCTCTTTTTAGCCATCCAGGTCCAGCCCCTTGGGGCATGGACCTACATTTTGCTCGCCCTCCTGGTAGCGGTGGAGGGCCCCGTCATGACCCTGGCGGGCGCCGTCGCCTCCTCGGCTGGATATCTGAATCCCTATCTCGTATTCCTCTCGGCCAGCGCAGGCAACCTGACCGCCGACGTCCTGTGGTACAGCCTGGGATACCTGGGCAAGCGGGAATGGCTGCTCCACTACGGGCGCTGGTTCGGGATCACGGAATCCATGCTCGACCGCATCCAACAGGACATCCACGACCACATCCAGAAGATTTTGGTCACGGCCAAATTGACGCTCGGGTTCGTGATTCCCACCCTCGTGGCGGCGGGACTGGCCAGGGTTCCGTGGAAACGCTGGCTCGGATTCCTCTTCCTGGCCGAGTGCCTGTGGACGGGGACGCTGGTGTTGGTAGGACATTCCTTCGGCCAGTACGTCCAGACCTTGCAGCGGGACCTGGAATGGATTTCCCTGGGCGGAGCCGCGCTCTTCGTGGTGGGCATCATCGCGTACATCGCCTATCGTCATTCGCAACAGACAAAAAATGGGTAAGTCATGCGTATTCTGATCGCCACACAGACCTATTCGAACGGAAACGGACAGGCCAGTTTCGTCATCCGCCTGGCGGAGAACCTGGCGCGCATCGGACATCAGGTGATGGTGGTGACGCCCTCCGAGCGCGGACGGGCTGATTCGGCCACCGTCAACGGCGTGCAGGTGGAGAAAGTGACCTCCCTGCACATGTCCATTCTGCACCCTGCCATCTACCTCTCACTGCCGTCGGCGCGGACCATCCGCCGCATCTTCGACCAGTTCCAGCCCGAGATCGTCCACATTCAGGATCACTACTTCGTGAGTCAGGGCGTGCTACGGGAGGCACTGCGACGGGGCATCCCCGCCGTGGGGACGAATCATTTCCTGCCGCAAAATATCCTGCCCTTCCTGCGGAAACTCCCTAAATTGCAGGACCTGATTGCCCGCCCGCTGTGGGCCATGATGCTGGCGGTTTTCAACCGCCTGGACGTGGCCACCGCCCCCTCGGAGACCGCCGTGGAGATTCTGCGGGAGCAGAAGATCCGCGTGCCGACCTACGCCATCTCGAACGGTGTGGACGTGCAGCGCTTCCACCCCGACCCAAACGTGGACCGCATGGGCGTGCGCCGCAAATATTCCATCGCTCCCGACCGCAGCATCTTCCTTTATGTGGGCCGCATCGACGGCGAGAAGCGGCTGGATGTGCTGCTGCAAGCCGCCTCTCGCCTGAAACGCGATGACTTCCAGGTGGCCATCGTCGGCTTTGGGTTGCAGGAGGAGGCGCTCCGTCAGCAGGCCCGCAGTTTGGGCCTGAACGGACACGTGACCTTCGTGGGCTACGTCCCGCCCGAGGACCTGCCCGCCCTGTACAACAGCGCCGACGTGTTCGTGATGCCCAGCCCCGAGGAATTGCAGAGCATCGCTACGCTCGAAGCGCTGGCCTGCGGAAAGCCCGTCCTGGCCGCGGACGCACGCGCTCTGCCCGAGTTGGTCCAGCCTGGCGTGAACGGCTACCTCTTCCGCCCCGTGGACTCGGCCAGCACCGCCGAAGTCATGGCGAAGATGCTCGACTGCCACGAACAATGGAAGTCTATGGGGCGCTTGGGCGCGGAAAGCGTCCAACGTCACAGCCTGGAACGCTCGATCCAAAGTTATGAGCAGCTGTATCGATCCGTGCTGGAGAAGAAAAGCAAACGGAAAACGGAATAATAAAAAGAGCAGGAATTCCCTGCTCTTTTTATTTCTGGCGGTGGTTTATAATTCCCCTGCCATGGACGCAAAAACCATCTCTGTGCTCGAATACCCGAAGATCCTGGCCCGCCTGGCGGGTTTCTGTGATTTCTCTGCTTCGATGGAACTGGCACGCGCGCTGGAACCAACCACCTCCTTCGATCTGGCGGTCGCCCGCCTGAGCGAGACAAGCGAAGCGCGCAGGCTGCTCGCCATTCAGGACCTGAGCATCGGCGGCGCACACGACATCCGCCCAGCCGCCGATCTGGCGGCGCGCGGCGGCGTGCTCGACCCACAGCAACTGCTCGACGTCAAGGCCACGCTCATCTCCTGCCGCGAGTTGAAGAAGGCACTCGAACGCAAAACGGATATCTATCCGCGCCTGTCGGAGATCGCGCTTGGCCTGCCCGAGTCGTACGGCATCGTCGACGCCATCTCACGCATCCTCTCGGAGCGCGGCGAGGTGCTAGACTCGGCCTCCGAAAAGCTGGCCCGTCTGCGGCGCGAGGTCAAGATCTCGCGTGACCGTCTGATGACGCGCCTGCAACGCTACCTGACCGAGTCCGCGTCCAAGCTGCAGGAGCAGATCATCACCCAGCGCGACGGGCGCTACGTCATCCCGCTGCGCGCGGAATTCAAGGGCCAGATCAAGGCCGTCATCCACGACCAATCTTCCAGCGGGGCCACGCTCTTCGTCGAGCCGCTGCCCGTGGTGGAGCTGAACAACGCCGTCCGCGAATTGGAATTGCAGGAGCGCGACGAGGAACGCCGCATCCTGGCCGAAGTCTCGGCGCTGGTCGGCGCACACCGAGAAGAACTGACCTACGGCGTCGAGAACCTGGCTGTACTCGATCTGGTCTTCGCCAAGGCGAAGTATGCGGAAGAACTGCGGGCCAGTGAGCCGATCTTGAAAAAAGAGGAAAAAGGAAAGAAAGATGAAACTCATCCTTCATCCTTCATCTTTCAGATTTCCAGAGCCCGCCATCCCCTGCTCGATCCACAAACCGTCGTGCCCATCGACTTCAATCCCCGCCCTGGCACGCGTTCAGTGGTCATCACGGGACCCAACACGGGCGGCAAGACCGTCTCGCTCAAGACGGTCGGCTTGCTGGTGCTGATGGCCCAAAGCGGATTGCACATCCCCGCCGAGAGCGGCTCCGAGCTGCCCTTCTTCCATTCGGTGTGGGCCGACATCGGCGACGAACAATCCATCGAGCAGTCGCTTAGCACCTTCAGCGGTCACATCACCAACATCATCCGCATCCTCAAGAAGGCCGACAACCGCTCGCTGGTCATCTTCGACGAGTTGGGCGCGGGCACCGACCCGCAGGAAGGCGCCGCCCTGGCGCGCGCCATCCTCAACCATCTGCTCGAACGCGGCATCACCTCGTTGATCGCCACGCATTACCCCGAACTCAAGGCCTTCGCGCACTCGACCGAAGGCGTGGTCAACGCGTCGCTGGAATTCGACATCAAGACTCTGCGCCCGACCTACAAGCTGACCATCGGTCTGCCGGGCCGCTCCAACGCCCTGCTCATCGCCCAACGCCTCGGCCTGGACCCCGAGATTGTCTCCGTTGCGAAAAACGAGATCAACCCCGACGACATCCGCGCCGACAAGCTGCTCGATGACATCCGCAAGGAGCGCAACCGCACCTCACGCGAACGCGAGAAGCTGGAGAAGGCCCGCGCCCGCTTCGAAACGCAGACCAAGGAATTGGAAGGCCGCCTCGAAAAGATCGAGGACGAGCGCCGCGAGGTACTGGCCAAGGCGCGCGCTGAAGGCGAACTCGAAGTAGCCGTGCTCAAGCGCAACATCGACTCGCTCAAGGGCCAGTTGAAGAAGGCCCGTCAGCCGCTGGAGGCCATCCAGAAGGTCGAAGAGAGAATCGAGAAGATCGAAGAGAAGGTTGAAGCACCTGTGGCCCGCAAGCTCCAGCCCGAGCGTGGACCATCCATCAAACAACGGCCGCTCGCCCTCGGCGAGAAGGTCATCGTGGGGTCGCTGGCGGCCGAGGGCGTGGTGACCGCTTTGGGCGAGGCAGACGCCGAAGTCCAGATCGGCAGCGTGCGGCTGCGGGCGAAACTGTCGGACCTGTCGCGCAAGTCGGGCGAACCCGTCGAAGAGGCGCCCAAGGTCAAGGTGCGCGAGGCGGCGTCCACGCTGGCCCGCGCCTCGTCCTCGCCCGGCATCGAACTCGACCTGCGCGGACAGATGGCCGACGACGCGCTCGACAAACTCGACCGTTATCTCGAACAAGCCTACCTGACCGGCCTGCTGTGGGTGCGCATCATCCACGGCAAGGGCACGGGCAAACTGCGCCAGGCCGTGCGCGACATGTTGCGCGGACATGCCTACGTCTCTTCCTATGAAGAAGGCGGCGACAAGGAAGGCGGCGCGGGCGTGACCGTGGCCAAACTGAAGACCTCGTAACGAAGGAGTGACGCATGACCCTCGACGAAGCCATTCAAAAAATAACAGGCATCGTGAAAGCCGCCAGCACCGGCGCGGAGATCAAAGCCGTGAAGATGTCGGATGAGGAAGCGCGGCTATCGGTATATGCCCCTGCGGGTGACATCCAGAAGATCAAGGATGCGACCTTCCAGCCCGCCATCGACCTGCTCAACGCGGACGGACTGGACATCCAGGTCTTTGTCTACGACAAGGACGCGCCGCCGTTGAAGGGATAAGTTGGCAAAAAGAGACAGTCACCTCGGAGGTGACTGTCTCTTTTTCAGGAGGGGAGTTGGTCGCGCTGGGCCAAGTAGTCTTTTATCGTACCCTGGCCGAGGGTCAGTGTCAGAATGATAATGTCCAGGAGGAACAGGCCGATCAGCAGGTAGAGCACCCACCAGAGCGGCGGAACCTCGTAATCGAAGCTGTCCTGCCCGTTGTGCAGCAGGCTTCTGAGGTCATTGGTCTGGATCGAGACGGGATTGCGGTCGGTATAGACCTCATTCAGCGGGACCTGGCGGCCATCCGAGAGGATGAACTCGGTGCGGTAACTGCACCCATCGGAACAGCCGTCGTCTACAAGGGTGGCATCCACGACGTGGTCGATCTCCTTGCTGAAGGCGGGGAACTTGCCGAGCAGCAGGGTCTGGTGCTGACAGTCGTAGGTCTGGTCGGCCTGACGATCGCAATGGATCTGGATGCCGTTCATGAAGATCAGCGTAAAGAGCAGGAAGAACAGGACGCTGCCAGACAGGGCTGCGAAATAGATCAAGAGTTTTTTCAGCATGATTATTCGGCTCCTTGAAGTGACTTCCATTCTTTTACAAACTTTAAAATGCGCGGGCGGATGTAGAAGGCGTCGGGGTCGGCCACCGCGCGACGGGATTTGATCAACTCCATCGCAGCCAGCGTATCCATGCCCTGCGCGATCAGGATGCAGGCGCCCATTGCCACGCTGCGATGTTTGCCATAGGCGCAATGACTGTAAACCTTGCCGCCGTTGCGGATGGTTTCGAGCGCGGCATGCGTCCCGCGCATCAGGCTGTGCATCGAGATGGGAAAGAATGGACTGTCGATGGAGCGCAACCAGAGCGTGCGCATCGGCATGGGGTGAGGATCAGGCGCGGGTCCACGGCTGAAGCGCATGTTGATGATCAGCTGCACGCCCAGACTCCGCAAACGGTCATATTCGCGGACCGTGGGCATGTTTCCGATAAAAAGGTCGTCGGTAATCTGCGAAAAATTCATGGCGCGAATATATCACAGCCTGGAACGGATAAAAGAGGCCAATGGTCGGATTGGAAACCAGCTTGCAAATTTGATTTTCCTTGCTGACGCGGCGCAATTTCACCTTGAAATTCGAATTTTCTTGCCGAGATAATATTCTTTCTCGGCGAGAAAATAAAATATCTCGGCAAGAAAATTGAAAAATCAATAACAAACCACCCGTTTTCTCGGCTTGACCTGGAAATTCCAGCCAGGAAACAGTATTCTCCTTGGCGCAAATTCCTTGTGGGTACAATATAATCTGTTCATCTTACTGGAGATGCCATGCAACCCTACCTCAAAAACCTGCTGGACCAATTCCTGCAATCCATTCCCAACGTGCTGACCGCGCTATTGATCTTCCTGGTCAGCCTGTACCTGGCGCACTGGTCGAGCCGCCTGCTCAGGAAGGCCATGACCCTGCGGAACATCACATCGGGCGTGACCAACCTGCTTTCACAGACCCTGCGCTGGACCATCGTCACCTTCGGCGTGATCTCGGCGTTGCAGCGCTTCTTCGACGTGACCGCCTTCCTGGCAGGGCTGGGCATCCTGGGCTTCACGGTGGGCTTTGCCTTGCAGGATGTGATGAAGAATTTTGCGGCGGGCATCATCCTGCTGATCCAGCGTCCGTTCGGCGAAGGCGACGCCATCAGCGTGGCGGATTTCGACGGGACGGTGCTGGCGATCAACCTGCGCACCACCGAGTTGAAGACTTTCGACGGGCGGATCGTGATCCTGCCCAACGCGGACGTGCTGGCGCATGCCATCGTCAACTACACCCGCGCCGACCGCCGACGCGTGAGCCTGCCCATCCGGGTGACCTACGGCTCGGACCCAGAAATGGTGCGCGGCCTCGTCCTGGAGGTCTGCCCGAAGGTGGCGGGCTTCGTGAGCGACCCCGCCCCGCTGGTGGTCTTCCACACCTTCAACGCCTCCTCCATCGACCTGACGGCTTACTTCTGGATCGACACGAAGGTCAGCAACCCAGACGCCGCCCGCGACGCAGCCCTGACCGGGGTGAAGGCGGCCTTCGAGGCGCAGGGCGTGGAAATTCCCTATCCGATCCAGACCGTGCTGCTACAAAACGAGAAATGAAACAATGTAGGGGCGACCCGACGGGTCGCCCCTACAGATCGCCCAATTTTGTGCTACAGTAAAAGCAACACTGTTATAAAAGGGATGCGGCCATGGCAAACAACACAGATTCTCAAAACTCAACGGCGCAGGGAAAACCCGCGGGGACGCAAGGGAGTGTTCAGGTTGGCGGGAACGTGGATAACGTGATCATTGGTAACAATAACGTCATCCACTATTACGTGGCCGATGGCGAAAAGCGCGAGATGCGAACAGGCTGGTTCTACGGCCACCGCTACGGCGACCTGGAAAACTTTACAGGCCGCGCGGCGGAAATGACGATGCTCGACGAGTGGCTGGCGAATGACCATGACAATCTGTTGGTGCTTACTGCTTTCGGCGGGTTTGGTAAATCCGCTCTGACGTGGCAGTGGTTCAATAACAGGGTGGATAAAGCCAAATGGCGGACAGCGGTGTGGTGGTCGTTCTATGAAAAGGAGTCGGGGTTTGAGAGTTTTCTGGCGGAGACTCTGAACCATCTCGGCGTGGAGGCCAAAGCCTCTGCGCGGCAGCAACTCAATGACCTGCTGGAGGCGCTGCGCGCGACAAATATCCTGATCGTGCTGGATGGCTTCGAGCGGTTGCTGCGTCAATACGGGCGGATGGACGCAGCGCTGCAATCCGATGACGAAGATGCAGACATTGACCCATCCCAGCGCGATTGTTCATCCCCGCTGACGGAAACCTTCCTGCGCGGCTTGAGCGGCGCGGGCATGAAGTCCAAAATCTTGATGACCACGCGCCTGTGTCCGCGTGTGTTGGAGAGCGCCGACGGGGTACTGCTCAAAGGCTGCCGCGAGGAGCCGCTCGCCGCCTTCTCGCCCGAGGACGCGGTGACCTACTTCCACAACGAGGGAATCAAAGCCACGCGCGCGGAGGTCATCGAAGCCTGCGCCGCGTACGGCTATCACCCGTTGAGTTTGAGCCTGCTGGTCGGTTTGATCAACGCCGACCATGAGCAGCGCGGCGATATTGCGGCGGTGAAGAACCTGCAAATCTTCGAGGATGTGAAAGCCAGACGACATCACGTGTTGGAACGCGCCTACGGAAGTTTAGCCCCCGAGCGCAGGGACTTGCTGAGCAAGATGTCCTGCTTTCGCGGCTCGATGGAATACGCCGTGCTGAAAAAGGTGTTCCCCAGCCCCGACTTGGACAAAGCCCTGCTCGACCTGCGCCAGCGCGGACTGCTGCAATACACGGGCGAGACGGGACGCTACGATATGCACCCGATCGTGCGTCATTATGCCTATGATCACTTTCATAACAAGAATAGAATCCATCAGAACTTGGCTAAATATTTTCGAAAAGAGTTGGAGAAAGATAATCCAACATGGTATCGATTTTTACCTGTATGGTGGCGCAATATTCTGATGTCGCTAAAGCCAAATAAAGCACAAACTTTAGATGACCTTGTGCCCGTCATCGAACTGTATCATCACACCGTTCGGGCGGGCAAGTTGGATGAGGCATGTGATTTGTATTATGGCCGATTTACCAAAACAATCTATTTTCAATTTGGCGCATATCAATTATGCGTTGAACTTTTACGCGCTTTATTTCCTGACGGCGAAGACAAACCGCCGCGCTTGAAAAAAGAATCCGACCAGGCATGGGCTCTCAACGCGCTCGCCAACTCCTACTCCCTGAGCGGACAGCCGCGCCGCGCCGTTTCGCTGTATGAAATGCAAAACGCCTTGCGAGAAAAAGCGGTCAACAAGAAAAATCTCGCCATCAGGCTGGGGGCTGAGGCTTCAGGTGCGCTATTGCCCATCGGCGCGCTGAGCGAAGCGGAGCGCAACCTGCGCCGCCAAATTGACCTAGACCGTGAGATTGCAAACGAATTCGACGAAGCCATGGGTCATCAAACATTAGGGCACGTTCTGTCTTATCGAGGCGCGTGGCAAGAGGCAGAGCAAGAATTGGATAGTGCGATTTCAATTAAGGTTTGGAAAGAAAATCCACAAGGCTCCGGTGTGAATTTTGCATTCCGTGCTCTGCGCTACCTACTTACCGCGAGGGAACCAATTGGCAGTGATCAATTATCAGTAGACAATGTGAGATCGGCAACTGAATGTGCAATTCGCGCCCTTGAATTGGCAGATGAAACAGCAAGAACCGATTCACCTGTTCCCCGCGATTACATTCGCGCTCACTGGCTTCTCGGTGCAGCCTATCGTGCCAACAACGAATTGACTCTGGCAGAAGAAAACCTGTCCAAAGCGCTCAATCTCTGTCGGCAAATCAATATGGTTGACCATGAAGCCGACATCCTGCTCGAGGTTGCGCGGTTATCCTTCGCCTACGCCCTTCGCGAGGCTCCGGGCCCCGCTCAGGATAAACTCTTTGAGGAAGCCAAGTCTCGCGCAGAAGAGGCGCTGGTGATCACGGAGAGATGCGGGTACGTGTTGCAGGGGGCGGATATGAATAACTTTCTGGCTGAATTAGCGTTAGCGTGGGAGGAAAAGGAAATCGGGAGTCGGGAATCGGGGGAATGGGGCGGGAAGGATATGGCGCGCAAGTATGCCGAGGAGGCGAAGCGTCTGGCAACCTGCGATGGTCCGCCGTATTATTACAAAGTCGCGTATGAGGAAGCGGAGCGGTTGCTTGAAAAACTAAAATAACAAATGTCGTCCCTGGCACCGCCCGCCAGGGCAGGTGTGCGAGGAGGAGCCGCGAAGCGGCGATGACGAAGCAATCTCCCAATCAAAGAAGCACGCTTGTTATGCGGGGATTGCTTCGCCGCCCGCGGCGGCTCGCAATGACATTTGAGAAATTGGGGTAATTTGTAGGGGCGACCCGACGGGCCGCCCCTACATTTTTATGCTAGACTCTGCCCATGGAAATCCTCCCCACCCACCTCGACCCCCACAGTGACGAATTCCAACAGAACGCCGCGCATCACCGCGCGCTGGCGAAGGAACTGAAAGAGCGGCTGGCCCGCGTCCGCCAGGGCGGGGGCGAGAAGTACCGTAAGCGGCACGAGGAACAGGGCAAGCTGTTCGTACGTGAACGCATCGAGCGTCTGCTCGACCCGGGCTCGCCCTTCCTCGAACTCTCGGCACTGGCGGCCTGGGACCTGTACGAGGACCGACGCAGCAGTGGCGAGGATCAGGCCGCTCCCGCCGCGGGGGTCGTCACGGGTATTGGGCGCGTCTCGGGCCGCGAGGTGCTGATCGTGGCCAACGACGCCACGGTCAAGGGCGGATCGTACTTCCCGATGACGGTCAAGAAGCACCTGCGCGCCCAGCAGATCGCCGAGGAGAACGGCCTGCCCTGCCTGTACCTGGTCGACTCGGGCGGGGCCTTCCTGCCGCTGCAAGACGAGGTCTTCCCCGATGTCAACCACTTCGGGCGGATCTTCTACAACCAGGCGCGCATGTCCGCGAAGAAGATTCCGCAGATCGCGGCGGTGATGGGTAGCTGCACCGCGGGCGGGGCCTACGTCCCAGCCATGAGCGACGAGGCGGTCATCGTCAAAGGCACGGGGACCATCTTCCTGGGCGGCCCGCCGCTGGTCAAGGCGGCCACGGGCGAGGATGTCAGCGCCGAAGAGTTGGGTGGCGCGGATGTCCACACACGGTTGTCGGGTGTGGCCGACCACTTCGCCGAGGACGATGAGCACGCCATCGAGATATTAAGGGAGATCGTGGAGACACTGCCCGCTGGATTGTGGACGGTCGACGGCCCGCGGTCTGTTCCCGAAGAACCGCTTTATCCTGGCGAAGAGCTTTACGGCGTCCTGCCGCGCAGCTTCCGCGAGGCCTACGACGTGCGCGAGATCATCGCCCGCCTGGTGGACGGCAGCCGCTTCCGCGAGTTCAAGGCACGCTACGGCACGACACTGGTGTGGGGGTTCGCGCGCATCCACGGAAGCCCCGTGGGCCTCATCGCCAACAACGGAGTGCTGTTCAGCCAATCCGCGCTTAAGGCGACTCACTTCATCGAGTTGTGCGACCAGCGCGGCATCCCGCTGGTGTTCCT
>CALFXA010000079.1 GCA_937928015.1 uncultured Anaerolineales bacterium
AAAAAACTGCGAAGAGAAATCTCTTCGCAGTTTTTTCTACATGTCATTCCTTCGGGATGCTGATAAAAATATTGCCATCCCGCACCTGGACGGGGTAGGCGGGGATGTCCACCACGGCAGGCATCTGCATTACCTTGCCCGTGCGAACGTCGAATTCCGCTCCGTGGCGCGGGCAGACGATATTGTAGCCTTCCAGGTCTCCGTCTCCCAACGGACCATCATCGTGAGTACAGACGTCACCGATGGCGAAAAGCTGCCCAGCAATATTGAAGATCACGATCGGACGGTCGGCCACTTCCACAAAGAGACGCTCGCCGTTGGGGAGCTCAGAGGCGGGGGCGATTTCCACGAATTCGACTTTTGTTTCATCCAGAGCTGTGTAGTTGAACATGGCATTTCCCGACGGCGGACCGTGGACGATAGACCGTCCGTGGTCTGCAATTAATTACTCCACCAAAGCGTCACTGGCTTCACCCAGCCCATAGACACCAGCTTTTAGGACCTTGAGAGACAACAACGCGCATTTCAGGCGCACGGGACCCAGGTCGATGCCGAGCATGTCGAGCACATCCTGCTTGTTGAGCTGCTTCACTTCCTCGACAGGTTTGCCGATGACGGTTTCCATCAGCAGGTCGGCGGAGGCCTGCGAAATGGCACAGCCATGACCATCGAAACGGGCATCAGTCACAATGCCATTTTCGTCCACGCGCAGGTCAACCTGGATGTGGTCGCCACACAGTGGATTGTTGTCCGCAAAGGAAATATCATGCGGATCGAGGTATCCACGGTAGGAGGGGTTTTTATAGTGCTCGATGATGACTTCGCGATAGAGATCGTCCATAATTGCTCCCGTAAAAGCGGGTGTACCCCGCCCTTACGCATTATCCAAACATTTCCTTAACTTTGTAGATTCCGTTCACAAGCAAATCGACCTCGTCCTTGGTGTTATAGATATAGAACGAGGCGCGGCTGGTGGCGGGGATATTGAATTTCTCGTGCAGCGGCTGGGCACAGTGATGTCCCGCGCGAACGGCGATGCCGTCCTGGTCCAGGATCTGGGCCACGTCGTGCGGGTGGACGCCTTCGAGTGTGAAAGCCGCCACCCCGCCCTTCTTTTCGGCGGAAGGACCGAAGACTTTCACGCCAGGGATCTCTTCCAGGCGTTCGAGCGCGTATTCGGTGATGGCGTGCTCGTGCGCGGCAACCGCGTCCATGCCAAGCTGGGACAGATAATCGACCGCCGCCCCGAAACCGACCGCCTCCGCGATGGCAGGCGTGCCCGCCTCGAATTTGTGCGGCAGGCTGTTCGGGCGGAAGGAGCGCAGCTTGACCTCGCGGATCATGTCGCCGCCGCCAAGGAAGGGCGGCATGGCTTCGAGCAGGTCCGCTTTGCCGTACAAGGCACCGATGCCCGTCGGACCGCACATCTTATGCGCGGAGAAAGCCAGGAAGTCGGCGTCGAGGGCTTGCACATCCACAGGCAGGTGCGGGACCGATTGGGCCCCGTCTACCAGGGTCAACGCGCCAGCCTCGTGGGCCAGGCGGATGACCTCCGCGGCGGGGTTGATCGTGCCGAGGACGTTGGACATGTGCGTAAACGAGACCAGCTTCGGGCCGCGAGTCAGGAGGGTGCGGTACACATCCAGGTCGAGCAGTCCATCCTCAGTCACGGGGATGAATTCCAATTCGATGCCACGTTCCGCCTGAAGCATGTGCCAGGGGACGAGGTTCGAGTGGTGCTCCATCTCGGTCAGGATGACCAGGTCGCCCGCCTTGAGATTGGCGCGCGCCCAGGAGTAGGCCACGAGGTTGATCGCCTCGGTGGTGTTACGCGTGTAAATGATCTGACGCGATGAAGCAGCGTTTACGAATTTGGCGATCTTCTCGCGCGCACCCTCGTACATGGCCGTGGATTCTTCGGCCAGGGTATGCACGCCGCGATGGATGTTGGCGTTCGAGCGACGATAGAAGTCGTTCATCGCCTCGATGACGAGGAGCGGTTTCTGGCTGGTGGCCGTGGAATCGAGATAGACCACGCGCGTGCCAGGCTGGGTCTCGCGCGCGAGGATGGGAAAGTCTTTGCGGATTTGTTCGATGTTGAGAGACATAAGAGAAAAAACATGTCATTGCGAGGACGAAGCCCGAAGCAATCTCGTGTATTTTTGAAACTTGAGATTACTCACCTACCCTCCCCGCACTTGCGTTCGGGGCAAGTGCGCGGGCGGTGTGAGGCGCTCCCTTCGGTCACTCGCAATGACACTAATAATCAGGAATTTCCTTTTCCTTCTTCGAGGAAGCTTTCTTCCCACCGCTGACAGGGCGGATGTGCTCCGAGGTCAGCGGGTACCACAGGATGCGGTCGGGCACCATCCAGCCGTCGGTCAGGAACACATTCGAGCGGAACTGGACAGCCACCATCTTGTTGTCGACCTGCACGACGATGCCCTTGATCCATCCGCGGATGCGGTCGTTGTTTTTCTCGTGGTCGCAGAAGACCTCGACGTTGTCGCCCACCTCGAAGGCATGCTCCACCCCTGGGGCGCGCATATAGGAGAATTGTCGGCCCGAACGCCCAGTACGGGTTTTGGCCGCGGGTTCCGCGGGAACTGGTTGAACATGGATGACACGTGTCTTGCTCATGGGCTGTCCTTGAAAAGAGATTTTGCCTGGCGAAAATTTCGCCAGGCATTGTATTACACACTCATTTTATCAGCAATATACTGCTGGAACCGTTCGCGCACACCTTCGAATGGGATGCGCTGGAAGATCGGATCGAAGAAACCTTCCACGACGATCTTCTCGGCCTCGGCCTGCGGAATGCCGCGGGACTTTAGATAGAAGAGCGGCTCCGCCTCAAGTTTACCAACCGTCGCGCCGTGGGTGCAGCGCACATCGTCAGCGAGGATTTCGAGGCCAGGGATCGAGTCCGCGCGGGCCTGGTCGCTGAGGACCAGGTTACGGTTGGCCTGGTAGCCGTCGGTCTTCTGTGCGCCAGGGGCGACGTAAATCATACCTTGCCAGACCGAGCGGCTTTTGCCTTTGAGCGCGCCTTTGAAGAGCAGGTCGCTGGTGGTATTGGGAGCCAGGTGATTCTGCTGGGTGTCGTGGTCGAGATGCTGATTCCCGTCGGTAAAGTAGAAACCCGACATGCGGCCTGTGGCACCCTGCCCCGCCAGGTCCAACTCGGAGAAGTTCTTGGTCAAGCGCGAACCGATCGCGCCGAAGATCCAGTCGAGGTTGCCGTCGCGTTCGACGCGGGCACGCTCGTGGCTGAAGTTCCAGACGTGGCGGCCCCAGGATTGAAGCTCCACGAAACGCAGGGACGCGCCCCGCATGACCTGGATCTCGACACCGCCCGCATGCATCGAGTTGACACCCGTTTCGTCGGGCGATGCCGACTCGTGAACGTAGGTGACAGACGCGCCTTCATCAACGAGGACGAGGATGTGCGAGACATGCGCCAGGTTTGCACCTGGACCCCACAACACGGAGTGCAACGGCTCTTCGACAGTCACGCCTTTGGGGACGTACAACACGACGCCATTCTGGGCGAGGGCCCCAGCCAACGCGGCGAACTTGCCTTCTTCCACATTGACGGTCTTGCCGAGCATCTTCGCCAGGAGTTCGGGATGCTTCTGCTCGGCGGTCTTGAGATCGGTGAAAATGACGCCCTTCTTAGCAAGTTTTTCGTCGAGGTCGATCTTCGAACCACCAGGCAGCAGGACGATTTGTCCACCATGCTGGTCCGCCGTCAGCGGCTTGAGCAAATCCTCGCGAACGGGCGGCAGGTCTTCGAAAGCGCCGTCCTTCGGGAAGATGAACTGGTCGGCGGGCAAGGCGTGAATGTCGGTGCGACGCCAGGGCTCGTCGGTGACAGTGGGGAGAGTCAGCCGCTTAAACGCTTCCCAGGCCTGGGCGCGGAAGGAAGCGACGACCCCGTCTGCGGCGCGGATATCCGCCTGGGTGAAGGCGAAATCCTTTGCGGCAGAGTCGGCCCGTCGAGTCCTTGAAACTGTAACTTTTGGTTTTTCCTGCATTGTTTCATCCATGTTCGCCCTGAGCGGGAGCGACAGCCGGAAGTCGAAGGGCCGTTATCAACCGCGCTTCGACTTCGCTGCGCTCCGCTCAGCGCAGAGAGGTTTAACCGATCGAGCCTTCCATCTGCAACTGGATCAGACGGTTCATTTCGACGGCGTATTCCATCGGCAGTTCTTTGACGAGCGGCTCGATGAAGCCAGAGACGACCATGCTGGTGGCTTCCTCTTCGCTCAAGCCGCGCGACATCAGATAGAAGAGCTGCTCCTCGCCGACCTTCGAGACCGAAGCCTCGTGGCCGATAGTGACATCGTCTTCGTCAATTTCGATGGAGGGGTATGTATCCGAGCGGGATTGCGGGTCGAGCAACAGCGCATCACAGACCACGTTGGACTTGACACCCTTCGCACCCTTGTATACTTTGACCAGACCACGATAGGAAGCACGTCCGCCGCTCTTGCTGATGGACTTGGATGTGATCTTGCTGGTAGTGTTCGGGGCGAAATGCACCATCTTCGAACCCGCATCCTGGATCTGACCAGGACCAGCGAAGGCCATCGAAAGCATCTCGCCGCGCGCGCCTGGTTCCATCAAATAGCAGGACGGGTATTTCATCGTCAGCTTCGAGCCGAGGTTGGCGTCCACCCACTCGTGAGAGGCGTTCGCAAAGACCTTGGCGCGTTGGGTCACGAGGTTGAACACATTGGTCGACCAGTTTTGGATGGTCGAGTAGCGTGAGCGCGCGCCCTTCTTGACCACGATCTCGATCACGCCCGAGTGGAAGGAATTGGTGGTGTACTGGGGGGCCGTGCAACCTTCCACGTAGTGCACCGATGCGCCTTCATCCACGATGATCAACGTGCGCTCGAACTGTCCAACGTTGGCGGTATTCAAGCGGAAGTAAGCCTGCAAAGGCAGGTCCACTTTGACACCCTTCGGCACATATACGAACGATCCGCCCGACCAAACCGCAGAATTCAGCGCGGCGAACTTGTTATCCTCGATCGGGATGACCGTGCCAAAATATTCGCGGAATATATCAGGATGTTGTCGCAAGCCGTCTTCGATCGAAAGGAAGATTACGCCCTGCTTTTCGAGATGTTCGAGGATGGAGTGATAGACCATTTCCGACTCGTACTGCGCGCCCACGCCCGCCAGGAACTTGCGTTCGGCTTCGGGGATGCCCAGCTTGTCGAAAGTATTCTTGATGTCATCAGGCACATCGTCCCACGACTTTTCACTCTTCTCGGTCGGCTTGACGTAATAGAAAATATTGTCGAGGTCCAGGTCCGAAATGTCGGGACCCCAGGTCGGCATTGGACGTGCCAGGAAATGCTCCAACGCCTTGAGGCGGAATTCGAGCATCCATTGCGGTTCGCCCTTCATGCGCGAAATATTTTCGACGACCTCACGATTCAATCCACGCTGGGACTTGAACACATAGTTGTCATCACGATCATGAAAGCCGTATTTGTAATCGCCAATTTCATCCAGGATTTTGGCGTCTTCATTAAGTTTGGTATCTTCACTCATGACTCACCAATCTTTTCTGCAGATGAAAAGCCGCAGTCTACGGACCTGTCATCTGCTACCGTTTAAAGGACCGAGTCTAAGCCTCAGCCGTTTCCTCGTACTTTTCGCGGACCCAGTCATAGCCCTGCTCTTCGAGGTGAAGCGCCAGGTCTGGGCCGCCCGATTCGACGATGCGACCATTCATCATTACGTGGACCACATCGGGCTTGATGTAATTGAGCAGGCGCTGATAGTGAGTGATGACCAGCACGCCCAGGTCGGGTCCACTCAGGGCGTTGACACCCTCCGAGACGATGCGCAGCGCGTCGATGTCGAGGCCTGAGTCGGTCTCGTCCAAAATGGCGATCTCAGGCTTGAGCGTCGCCATCTGCAGGATCTCAGCGCGCTTCTTCTCGCCGCCCGAGAAACCGTCGTTAAGATAACGCCCCGCGAAGGCCTGGTCCATCTTGAGCAGGCCCATCTTCTCCTTGAGCATCTTGCGGAACTCGGGGATGGGCATGCCCTTATCTTCGGGGTTTTCCGCGCGACGACGGGAATTGACCGCCGAGCGCAGGAAGTTCGCCACGGTCACGCCCGGGATGGCGACGGGATACTGAAACGCCAAAAAAATTCCCAGGCGGGAGCGTTTGTCGGGTTCCAGTTCAAGGATGTTCTGGCCCTTGAAGAGGACCTCGCCCTGGGTGACGGTGTAACTGGGATGTCCCATCAAGGTGTATGCCAGCGTGGACTTGCCTGTCCCGTTTGGCCCCATGATGGCATGGACCTTGCCCTGCTCCACAGTCAGGTCGAGGCCCTTGAGGATTTCCTTGTTTTCGATGCTGACGTGGAGATTCTTGATCTCTAAGTACGACATGCGTTTCACTCCTGAAATTAAGCCATCTCTGGCGTTTTTACCGATTGCGGCGCGATTATAGCAAAGCGGAGGAAAAATGTCAATATTTATGAGAAAATTCTAGTAAATTAGAAGAAGAAAAAAATAACATCAAAATTAATACAAATGACTATTGTGAAATTTTTCCATATTATTTAGTATAAAAGTACTTAGGAAGAATATCTTAAACGGAGGAAAAAATGAAATCCAACACAAAAGCAGTTATTACTTTCCGAAAAAATTTAATCCTTGCGATTTTAGTAGTATCTCTTCTGATTAACATGCCGCTCACAAATAGTTTGTGGAGTGTCTATGCAATGGGGAGTGAAGTTGCAAATTCTTCGAGTAACATAGATGCGATTAATGAGCAAGCATTAGTTAAAGAGGTTAAGAATAGGGTTGCTGATGTATTTGGAATTTCAGAGGATGAGTATAGCATTTCAGATATCCATTTTGATCAAGAATGGGCCCAAGGGATAATTGCCCAATATGCTTTAGAAGAGGGTACTCCATCACTATATCTATTCATTGCCTATTATGAAGATAATTTATGGGAAGTCCAAGTTGAGACTGAGCCAATATTTTATGAATGGCTAGATCGCGTCCCAGAAACACTAATAAGTGCCGAGGCGAAAAGTTACTTGGATCCAAGAAATGCCGAAAAACAGGCATTGCCATCAGACGCAGGCATCGGCGATGGATCGGCAATGTTAAGTCTCCCTTGGGCTACAGGAGAGACCTGGAAATTAACTGGCGGAACACATAACAACTCGGGCTTAGAACAACGCCCCTGGAGCGCAATTGATTTCCAGGGTCCCAATAGAACTGGCAAAGTAAGAGCTGCGGCTAACGGAACAATATATCGAAGTTCAAATTGCAAAAACTTTATTCGTATTGACCATGCGAATGGTTGGCAAACTGGTTATTACCATCTTACGAATGAGCAAGTTTCAAATGGGCAAACCGTACAGCGCGGGCAATATATTGGGGATATTTCCATCGAAGCCGGATGCGGTGGATCTGCCACAGGCCCACACGTACATTTTTCATTACGTAAAAGTAATGCATATCAAGACCTTAACAACAAAGATATTGGCGGATGGACAATAAAAGATGGAACATCTCAATACACAGGATGCATGACAAGAGTGAAGGATAACTCAAAGATTTGCCAATGGGGGTATATTTATAATGACGGCAGCATTGGGAGCGGGAATTCCTTAGCGGCCCCAAATGATGTATCCGCCACTGATGGAGATTACGAAGACCGTACAGAAGTTACATGGACATATGTAAGTGGAGCCACTTACTATGAAATATGGCGACACACTTCCAATAATATTGGATATGCAACACTAATCGCCTCAAACGCTGTAAGCCCACACAATGATACTGGTGGATCACTTGGGAAAGCTTATTACTATTGGGTAAAAGCTTGCAACGTAAATGGCTGTAGCAATTTCAGCACCCCAAACACAGGATTTAGACAAACGCCCGGTGTAGTTTTACTATACGCACCAGCATTAACTCCATCAACAATTACATGCGATAATTACTGGATGGCTGTCAGTGGAATCGGGTATCAAGGGACTAATGCCTACTTAACTGTTAACACAAACACTTCAAACCAATCTACTAATTCGGGTATTTGGCAACCATCATTACCAGTAGATGGAAAATATAAAGTCGAAGCTTATATTGGGAATACCTATAATACTACATGTAGCGGAACAATTTCTGGCGGTTATACTGGTGATGCCAAATATGTAGTCTATCATGCCAATGGCGTTACTACTGTACCAAAGAATCAAAAAAATTCCATTAATGATTGGCTAGATATTGGAACTTTTTCGTTTAATTCAGGCACAAACGGAAAAGTCAAATTATCAGACCTTAATGGAGAAGCAAACTTCAGTAGGGTTATTTTCTTCAATGCAATGAAGTTCACTCTAATAGAAACTGCACCACCAATTGCTTTTGACAAGATTGGCCCCGTCAATACATCAATCCAAGTGGAAAATCCAGTTACTCTTACTTGGACAACAAGTAACACAGCAATAGATTACGATTACTGTATAGACACAACCAACGATAACTCATGTGACCAATGGATTTCTTCTGGTTCAAGTACATCTGTCATTGTAGATAACCTCTTACCAAACACAACATACTATTGGCAAGTAAAAAGCGAGAATACAGGCGGCATCACCTACGCAAATAACGATTCGACTAATTATTGGTCATTTACGACCCAACCAATACAAGGTGATGATAATTATGAAGAAAACGACACCCTTACAACAGCCTATGATCTTACCGATTGGAAACAGACTTGGTTATCCACACTTAATGGCTATGGCAAGCAAATAGATGACGACTGGTATCGCATTGGCGTCCTAGAGGGCTATCAGCATATTATTATCGATGTCCGATTTACTCATAGCCAAGGTGATATTGACATCTCGCTGTACGACTTAAATGGAAGTTTCCTAACCGATTCTCACGGCATTACCGACAATGAATACATTGATTATTTGGTACCATATGCAGGAGTTTATTACATAAAAGTTCATTATGCAAACCAAGGAAATCAATACGACCTACGATGGGATAACCTCTATACTTCTCCCACTTTTCAAGATGTACCCACAAGTTACTGGTCCTGGCAATTCATCGAGCGCCTCTACAACGCGGGCGTGACAGGTGGATGCTCCACATCCCCTATGATGTATTGCCCCGCGAACACCGTCACCCGTGACCAAATGGCGGTCTTCCTCCTGCGCGGGGAGCATGGCTCTACTTACACACCTCCCGCCGCCACAGGCTCCATGTTCGTGGATGTGCCGTCCACTCACTGGGCTGCCGCTTGGATCGAACAACTCGCCAACGAGGGCATCACGGGCGGATGTGGCAACGGGAATTATTGTCCCTCTACCCCTGTCACTCGTGACCAAATGGCGGTCTTCCTCCTGCGCGGGGAGCACGGCGGAAGCTATGTCCCGCCCGAAGCCACGGGCGCCATGTTTGCGGATGTCCCGTCCACGCACTGGGCTGCCGCCTGGATCGAACAACTCGCCAATGAAGGCATCACGGGTGGTT
>CALFXA010000080.1 GCA_937928015.1 uncultured Anaerolineales bacterium
ACGATCACATCCTTGTCCGCTTCGCCCACGAGCCTGGCGTTGACCTGATACGGCGGGAAGCCCTTTTCGCGCTTGGCGGTCTCCTCTTCCTGTCCCATGCTCGTCCAGGTGTCGGTGTAGATAACGTGGGCACCCTTGACCGCTTCATGCGGGTCGCGGATAAACTTGAACTGGCTGCCCGTCTTCGCGCCGATCTTCTGGGCGATCTCGATGGACTTGGGGGTCAGGTCGTATCCCTCGGGGCTGGACAGGGTGAAGTTCCAGCCCAACTGCGCCGAGACATGCATCAGCGAAACAGCCACGTTGTTGCCGTCGCCCACGAAGGTCACATTCAGGCCCTTGGCCTTGCCGAACTTCTCCTGGATGGTGAGCGCGTCGGCCATGCCCTGGCAGGGATGGTTGTAATCGCTCAAACCGTTGACGACGGGGATGCTCGACCACTTGGCCAATTCGAGCACGTGCTCGTGTTCGAAGACACGCGCCATCAACACGTGCACATAGCCCGAGAGTACGCGCGCAATGTCGGAGATGGCTTCGCGCTTGCCCAGGCCGATCTCATTCGGGGAGAGATAAAGCGCATCGCCGCCCATGTGACGCATGGCCATGTCGAACGAGACGCGCGTGCGCAGGCTGGGCTTCTGGAAGATCATGCCGAGCACCTTGCCCGCGAACTGCGGCTGGTTGCCGCCCTCGAAATATTGCTTCTTCAACTTGACGGCTACATCCAGCAGGTCCTGGGTCTCGTCAGGGGTCAGATCAGAAATCGCCAAAAAGTGTTCCATGACTTCTCCTTTAATTGTGAAGTATATCATTTGCCTTTTTTATTGCTACGTTCCAAGCATCACGCTTCCCAAGTGACATCTGTCTGACAAATGCAGCGTGAGATGATCTAAGCCATGCGTACTTTTTTCCAGTAACGCGCCAGTCCATCTGCCGACATGCCCAAGGGGTTGGCAAGCTCGTACGCCCGCGTCACCTCGGGGGTCAGGCCAATCTCGCGGCCTTGTAGTTCCATCCACTCGGTAAAGCTGTGGCGCATTTCCTCGGCGGGCGGGTCGTGGGGCATGACCTGTTCCAGCCAGCGCTCGGCAGAGTTCAGGCCCTCTTCGATGGCGGTGAATTGCCAGTCGGGGTCGTCGAAGATGCCGAAGTGGGTCGGCGCGATGCGCGCAGGATGGAGGCTCCGCATACGAGTCACGCTTTCACGCCAACGCTCAAGATGCAGTTCAGGCGGCGGCATGGGAACGCGCAGGTAGGGATAGCCAGGAATGCGTACCCCGCCCACGTCCCCGCTGAAGAGCAGGTCCTCGAACAGGTAGACGTAGTGATGCTCCGCGTGACCTGGGGTGTTGACCGCAACGAAACGCAGGTTTCCGATGACGATCTCCTCGCCGTCGGCCACAGTCCGCAGCCTGGATTCCTCGACGGGCAGGAAGTCGCCCCACAGGCTTTGCATGCGGTCGCCGTAGATGCGCGTGGCGCTGGCGATCAACTTCTCGGGCTGGAGCAGGTGCGGCGCGCCGACGGGGTGTACCAGGATCTCGGCCCCCTGCCGCGAGAACCAGCCCGCCGCCCCCGCATGGTCGAGATGGATGTGCGTCAGCAGGACGTGGGTCACGTCGTGGGGAGTCAGGCCCTCTTTGGCGAGGGCCGCTTCGAGGGTGGGTAGAGTGGAACCAGGTCCGCTTTCGATCAGGACGACGCCTGTCGAGTGTCGGATCAGGTACGAGGCAATGGCCAGCGGCCTGCCCTGAAAGTTCAAGTCAAGTGTGGTAATGGAGGTCTTTGCCATACGTGATTGTCCTGTACATGATAGGTGGCTGAGAAACTGGCCAGCGCCATGCCCAGGTCTGCGTCGCAATAGATTGGGCAGACGGGCACGCGCCGCTCACCGAGCGAGGCAATGATACGCTCGGACCCGGACGGGCCGCCGAAGGTCTCAGACATGATCAGCACCACTACGGGCCGCAGGTGACGGCGCTGGAGGTCGTCTACAGCGGCCAGCAACTCGGAGGAAACGCTGGGCGTGACCAGGATGGCGCTGGAGCCTTGCGGCAGACCGCGTCCTTGGGCGGCCACCAGGCCTGCCAGCGAGAGAGACCCCTCCGCCTCGACGAAGGCTAGCGTTTCGAGGATCTTGCCCTCCTGGCGTTCGCTGCGTTCGGCAGGGATCATGGTATAGGCGCGGCCCGAGGTGATCATCCCCACTGCGCGATTCTGACCGAGGAAGTAATGCGCCAGCGAGGCGGAAATAGTGACGGCGTATTCGAGCGTGGAGGGCGGCAGGTGAAAATCGGGGCGGCGGCCTAACAGGAAGGCATCCAGTTTGAAGAGCAGCGGGTCCACACTTGAGGCTTCCGCGGCGGAGCT
>CALFXA010000081.1 GCA_937928015.1 uncultured Anaerolineales bacterium
CTGGCCAAGATGCCACTGCCGACGGCAGCAACAGCATCGTCAAGGGTGAACTCACTGTCACCATCCTGAAGGACATCCGCAACCTGTCCCCGCTGGCCGTGGACGTGATGGACAAGTTGATCAAGGGTCAGACCGTCGATGGCATGAAGAACTTCACCCTGGCCGAACTGACCGTGGACGACACCAAGACGGGCGAAGTGCCCTGCGTGTTCCTCCAGGTCCAGCAGGTCAACAAGGATAACGTGTATGACCTCGTTGTGAAGAGCGGCTTCCAGCCCTACGACGATGTCTATCGTGACATCCCCGAAGGTCAGCGTCCTCCCAAGCCCGGCGAAGCTGCCGCTCCTGCGGCCCCGGCTGAAAAAGTCAAGATCGGCCTATCCTTCTCTGACTTTGCGACCGAACGCTGGAAGAACGAAGAAGTTTTGATGCGCGGCCTTCTCGAAGGAATGGGCTACGAGGTCATTTCGGCGGAAGCCAACCATGACGTCAAACTGCAGAACGACCAGATCGACAACATGGTCACTCAGGGCGTGAAGGGCTTGATCGTCATTGCCGAAGACGGCGATGCCGTGGTCACTTCTGTGGACAAGGCTGCGGATGCGGGCGTGAAGGTCATCGCTTATGACCGCCTGATCAAGACCTCCAAGATCGCTGCCTATCTGTCCTTCGACAACGTCGAGGTTGGTCGCCAGCAGGCTCTGGGCGTCATGAAGGCTCTGGGCGTCGATGATGGCAAGTGGACCAAGGACAATCCTGCCAAGGTCGTCATGCTCGGCGGTTCCCCCACCGACAATAACGCCACCCTGTTCCGCAAGGGACAGATGGAAATCGTCCAGCCTTACGTTGACCAGGGCATTGTGACAATCGTTGCCGACCAGTGGGTCGACAACTGGGATGCCGCCAACGCCCTCAAGATCATGGAAAACATCCTGACTGCTCAGAGCAATAAGATCGATGCCGTGGTCGCCTCCAATGATGGCACCGCCCTCGGCGCCCTCCAGGCGATGAAGGCCCAAGGCCTGGCTGGCAAAGTGCCGATCTCTGGCCAAGATGCCACTGCCGACGGCAGCAACAGCATCGTCAAGGGTGAACTCACCGTCTCCATCCTGAAGGACATCCGCAACCTGTCCCCGCTTGCCGTGGACGTGATGGACAAGCTGCTCAAGGGCGAGGCTGTCGATGGCATGAAGAACTTCACCCTGGCCGAACTGACCGTCGACAACACCAAGACGGGCGAAGTGCCCTGCGTGTTCTTGAAGGTTGAGCAGGTCAACAAGGATAACGTGTACGATCTCGTTGTGAAGAGTGGCTTCCAGAGCTATGACGATGTCTATCGTGATATCCCCGAAGGCCAACGCCCTCCCAAACCCTAATTGACTTTCTGTCACACTTACCCCCGGTCTCCAATATTGGAGACCGGGGAACTCGATGAGCAAAATATCTTTGTTACAAAATTTATACAAAAGGAAATTGCAGACATTTCAAGCCCTGCTTTGGATGAAGCAAAGGAGATAATGTGGAAAACGATATTATCCTCGAATTCAAGGACGTGACGAAGAAATTTCCCGGGGTGGTGGCATTGAATGATGTTTCCTTCAAGATTCGTCGCGGCGAAATCCACGGCATCTGCGGGGAAAATGGCGCAGGTAAATCCACGCTGATGAAGATCCTTTCGGGTGTTTATCCAAAAAACACCTATGAAGGCAGCGTGCTCTATAACGGCGAGGAGTTAAGGTTGGGGGAACGGGCCATTCAGGAAGCGGGGAGTAAAGGAATTGCGATTGTTTACCAGGAGCTTACCCTCGTTCCCACCATGTCAGTGGGCGAGAACGTTTATTTGGGGCGGGAGCCATTGGAGCGCGGCTCAATCGATTGGAACAAGTTATATGCAGACACGCGGGGAATCCTGGAAAAGTATCAATTGGATGTCCCGCCGCAGGCAATGGTGAAAAGCCTGGGGGTCGGGAAGATGCAAATGGTGGAAATCGCCAAGGCCCTCTCGGAGGATGCGAAGGTTCTGATTCTCGATGAGCCGACCAGCGCCCTCAGCGAAGCCGAGATCGACAGGTTGATGGACATCCTGAAGACCCTCAAGAAGAACGGCATTACCTGCATTTACATTACCCATAAGCTGGAGGAACTCTTCCGCATTACTGACAAGATCACGGTCATGCGGGACGGCAAGGAGATCGTCACCAAGCCGACCATGGAGTTCACCCAGGAGAGTCTGGTCAGTTACATGGTGGGGCGGGAAATGAAGGAGCGCTTCCCGAAGGCGAAACGCTTACCCGGTGAAGTTATTTTCAAGGTCGAAAATCTGAAGGCGCTCGATCCCGATGATGCAAGCCGCGGCGTCTTGAACGGCGTCAGCTTCGAGGTCCGCAAAGGCGAGATTTTGGGGATTGCCGGTCTGATGGGCGCCGGGCGAACCGAGTTGGTGATGACCCTGTTCGGCGAATACGCCAAGATTGTGGACGGAAAAATTACACTGAATGGCAAAGAGATAAAACCCACCAGCGCTCGTCAGGCGATCAACGCAGGCCTGAGCCTGGTGCCTGAAGATCGCAAGGGCATGGGGCTGATCCTGATCCAATCCATTTTGAAGAATATTTCGCTGCCTAATCTCGATCAATTCTCGGGATTCTTCCGCATCGATGCCGACGCGGAATTGCGGGCCAGCCTGACCCAATCGAAGAGTCTGACGATCAAGGCGCCCAGCCTCGAATCGACGGTCGAGACCCTTTCGGGCGGAAACCAGCAGAAGGTGGTCATTTCGAAGTGGCTGCTTTCGAAGCCGTCTGTGTTGATCATGGATGATCCCACCCGCGGCATCGATGTCGGAGCCAAGTACGAGATTTACAAACTGATGAATGAATTGGCGGAAAAGGGCGTTGCCATCATTATGATCTCCAGCGACCTTGAGGAGGTGCTGGGCATGAGTGACCGGGTCATGGTGATGTGTCGTGGACATTCGACCGAAACCCTGCCTGTCGCCGAGGCAACTGTGGAACGCGTGATGACACTCGCTACAGGTGTTTCATCCGACGAAAAATTGATGAAGGCAAATTGAGGTAATTCCATGGATACCACCAACCAAAATGCACTCAAAAAAGAAGGCTTTCTCTCTGAACTGTATGGGGTGTTGCGCCTAAACATACAGACGTATACGATCCTGTTGGCGCTGATCGGGATCTGGGGCATCTTCTTTTTCACCACAGGGGGGACCTACCTGGCGTCACAGAACGTGTCCAATCTTTTCCGCCAAATGTCGGTGACGGCGTTCCTGGCGGCGGGCATGGTGCTGGTGATCGTGATCGGCGGCATCGACCTGTCTGTGGGGAAGCTGGCGGGTTTCGTGTCAGTCGTAGCGGCATATTTCCAGGCCCACATCTGGTTCGAATATCTGCCCGACCAGCCGTTGCTGGCCGCCGCCCTGACCGTGGTCGTCAGCCTCCTGGTCGGCGCGCTATTCGGCGCGCTCCAGGGATATATCATTGCGTATCTGCGGGTGCCATCATTCATCGTCACGCTGGGCGGTCAATGGCTGCTCAACGGGTTGATTCTGCTGGTCACGGCTGGAAAGACCATCCCGGCAAACCAGCCCTGGTTTTCGGATATTGCCCAGGGATATGTCCCAGTCACATGGGGGTGGATCCTGGGGCTCGTAGCCATCGCCTTCCTGTTCTGGAGCATGTTCAACAGCCGTCAGAGCAAGCAGAAACATGGTTTTGCGTTGCGAAACATCTACATCGACCTGTTGGCCACCGGGTTTGCCGCGTTGATCATCCTGATCTATGTCTATAACGTCAATAGCTACAAGGGCATTCAAAACCCGGTCTTGCTGTTGGCCGTGACCGCCATGATCATGATCTACCTGGCGAACAACACCCGCTTCGGGCGGTACGCGTACGCAATCGGCGGGAATCGTGAGGCGGCACGCCTCTCGGGAATCAACATCCCCCGCATGACGTTCAACATCTTCGTCCTGATGGGTTTCCTCTCCGGCGTGGGCGGAATCGTGCTGGCGTCTTATGTGGGCTACGGGACGATTGCGGCGGGCGCGGGATATGAGTTGGACGCCATCGCCAGTTGTATCCTCGGCGGTACGTCCACCCTCGGCGGCATTGGGACGATCCAGGGTGCGATGATCGGTGCCCTGATCATTGCCAGCTTGTCTACGGGCCTGCAAATGATGAACGTCGCCCCGGCCTGGCAATATGTTTTGAAGGCAATTGTGTTGGTCCTGGCAGTATTGGCCGACGTATATTTCAAGAAAAAAGGTTAATGAAATGAGCAAAACTTACGAACCCAAACCTGAGCATAAGTTCACCTTCGGTCTCTGGACCGTGGGCAACAGGGGCCGTGATCCGTTCGGCGATCCCGTCCGCGAGACGAAAACCCCCGCCGAATTGGTCTACCTGTTGGGCGAGGTGGGCGCGTACGGCGTCAACTTCCACGACAACGACCTGATCCCCATCGACGCCACACCCGCCGAGGCGGAAGCCATCAAGAAGGATTTCCGCAAGGCCTTGGACGATACGGGCCTGGTCGTGCCGATGGCGACCACCAACCTGTTCGGCGATCCCATCTTCAAGGACGGCGCCTTCACCAGCAACGATCCAAAGGTCCGCGCGTACGCGCTGCAGAAGACCATGAAGGCCATCGACCTGGGTGTGGAATTCGGCGCGAAGACCTACGTCTTCTGGGGCGGACGCGAAGGCGTCGAAACGGATTCCTCCAAGAATGCCGCCGAGGCCATCAAGCGCAATCGCGAGGCTATGAACTTCCTGTGCGAGTACGTGCTCGACAATAAATATGATCTGAAGTTGGCGCTCGAAGCCAAGCCCAACGAACCGCGCGGCGACATCTACAACCCGACCACGGGGCACATGCTGGCCTTCATCGCCACCCTCGACCATCCCGAGATGGTTGGTGTCAACCCCGAGGTGGCGCACGAGCACATGGCGGGCATCAACTTCATGCACGGCGTGGCCCAGGCCTGGGAAGCGGGCA
The DNA here is from genome assembly GCA_937928015.1 of uncultured Anaerolineales bacterium. Classification (GTDB taxonomy): domain Bacteria; phylum Chloroflexota; class Anaerolineae; order Anaerolineales; family Villigracilaceae; genus JACPVF01. The sequence continues at coordinate 5,017 of CALFXA010000081.1, forward strand.
AGCTCTTCCACATCGACCTGAACGATCAGTATCCTGGCCGTTACGATCAGGACCTGCGCTTCGGTTCACGAGATCTCAAGGCCGCTTTCTACCTGGTCAAGTTCCTGGAAGATGTAAAATACGACGGTTCACGTCACTTCGACGCGCACGCCTATCGCACCGAAGACTTTGAGGGTGTGAAGGACTTCGCCCGCGGTTGCATGCGCACCTACCTGATCCTCAAGGAAAAGGCTGCCCAGTTCAACGCGGACGAGGAGATTCAGTCCATTCTGGCCGAGATCAACGCAGACGATGGCTCGATGAGCGGCTTCTTCGGCAAGTACTCCGCCGAGAAGGCCAAGGCCCTCAAGGCTCAACCCTTCGACCGCGCAGCGATCAGCGCCCGAGGCCTGAAGTATGAACGCCTCGATCAGTTGACCGTCGACCTGCTGTTGGGTACCCGCTAATCCCGATAGCCCCGATGCGGCGCGCTCAATCAGACGGGCGCGCCGCATTTTTAGAATAGCCAAGGATGTCTATGGAAACGATTCAATATCAAGGTCTGGACTGTGTCGCTTTGGAGAACGCCTCCCTGAGCCTGCTGGTCACGCAATCGGTGGGACCGCGCATCTTGTCGCTTCGATACAAAGGCGGCGAAAACCTGTTCGCGGAATTACCCAATGTCATCTCTGAGCGTCCCGATGGGAAGATCTTCCACTTCCGCGGTGGACATCGCTTGTGGCACTCGCCCGAAGCGATGCCGCGTACCTATGCCCTCGACGATGAACCCGTGGAGATCACCACCCCCGCCGAGGGCGGCCTGCTGGTCAGACAAAAAGCGGATGCGGAGACGGGCATCGAAAAATCGCTTCACATCTCGCTGGTGGAAAACCAATCGCGGGTGGTCGTGCGTCACACGTTGACCAATCGAGGCTTGTGGCCTATCGAATGTGCGCCCTGGGCCATTACTCAGCTCCGCACGGGCGGGGTGGCGATCCTGCCGCAGTCGCGCGAGGAGACGAACATGCTGCCGAACCGTTCCCTGGCGATCTGGCCGTACGTGGACTTTGCCAGTCAGCAGGTGACCTGGGGCAACCACTACCTCCTGATCCGCGCCGAGATGACGGGGCCCTTCAAGGTCGGGTTCCCGAATCCGCGCGGCTGGCTGGCCTACTGGCTAGACGGCACGCTATTCGTCAAGCGCGCCGCCTTCGATGCCAGCGCGGCGTATTACGATTTCGGCAGTTCGAGCGAGTGCTACTGCAACGACAAATTCATCGAGTTGGAAACGCTGTCCCCCATCCACCGCTTCGAACCAGGCGGATCGGCCGAGCACGTCGAGACCTGGGACGTGTACGAAGGGGTCGACTATCCCGCCGATGAGGATGCCGCGCAGGCCATTGCCGACAAGCTGGGATTGGAGTAACGCATGCAGTACTTCATCGGCATCGACACTTCGACCACCGCCACCAAGGCCCTGTTGATCGACGAGGGCGGACGTGTGCTGGGCGTGGCCTCGAACGAATATCCCTACGACACGCCCCAGCCGCTGTGGAGTGAGCAGGATCCCGCCCTGTGGTGGCACGCCACCAGCCTGAGCATCCGCCAGGTGGTGAGTCAGACGGGCGTGGACCCTTCGGCGATTCGCGGCATCGGGCTGACGGGGCAGATGCACGGCCTGGTGCTGCTCGATGAAAAAGGCGAAGTCCTGCGCCCGTCCATCCTCTGGAACGACCAGCGCACGGGCGCACAATGCGACGAGATCCGCGCCAGGCTGGGGCGCGAGCGCTTGATCCAGATCACGGGCAACGACGCGTTGACGGGTTTCACCGCGCCGAAGATCCTGTGGGTGCAGGAGCACGAGCCCGAGATTTGGGCGCGCGCCCGTCACATTTTGCTGCCCAAGGATTACGTACGCTACAAGCTGACGGGCGACTTTGCCATCGACCGCGCCGACGGGGCAGGCACCATCCTGTTCGACCTGGCCCAGCGTGACTGGTCGCCCGAGGTGCTGGCCGCGCTCAATATTCCCGCCGACTATTTGCCCAAGACGTACGAAGGCAGTGACGCGACGGGGACTCTGCTGCCTGCCGTGGCCAAAGACCTCGGCCTGCCTGCGGGCATCCCCGTCTTTGGCGGGGGCGGGGACCAGGCCGCCAGTGCTGTCGGGACGGGTGCGGTCCGCGCGGGCGTGGTCTCGCTCAGCCTCGGGACCTCGGGCGTGGTCTTCGCCACGACAGATGGTCCTGCCATCGAGCCGCAGGGACGCCTGCATGCCTTCTGTCATTCCGTGCCTGGCAAATGGCACTTCATGGGAGTCATGCTCTCTGCGGCGGGCAGCCTGCGTTGGCATCGCGACACCTTTGCGCCTGGCACCGATTACGACACATTGCTCAAGCCCGTGGCGGACGTCCCCGCGGGGGCCGACGGACTGCTCTTCCTGCCGTATCTGACGGGCGAGCGCACGCCGCATCCCGACCCGCTGGCGCGCGGTGCCTTCGTGGGCCTGACGGTGCGCCACAGCTTCCCGCACCTGACGCGCGCCGTGCTGGAGGGCGTTTCGTTCGGCCTGCGCGACAGCTTCGAGCTGATGAAAGGCGCTGGGCTGGCGAACATCTCCCAGGTCCGCGTGACGGGCGGAGGGGCGCGCAGCCCGCTCTGGCGGCAAATCCTAGCGGACGTGTTCGGCGCGGAGATCGTCACGGTCAACACCGCCGAAGGCGCGGCCTATGGCGCGGCCCTTTTGGCGGCGACAGGCGCGGGGGTCTTCCCGAGCGTCGAAGCCGCCTGCGACGCCACCATCCAGGTGACGGGCAGCACCCGTCCAGGTGCGGACCAGGCCGTCTATGAAAAGTTATATCCACTGTATCGGGGGTTATATTCCGCGTTGACGCCCACCTTCCACGCGATGTAATGTAAAGGCCTGACGAGTTCCAAACTCGTCAGGCCTTTTTCTACTTTTCCTTTTTCCTGTCCTTGCCCCGTTTCTTGTCGTCCTCGTCGTGGGCCATCATATCGATGGCAACGGCGATGGCCAGGATCAGGATGTGGTTCTGACCAGGGTCGATCTCAACGCCGTAGGTGTCGGTGAAGCTGAACCATTTCTTCGAGACTTCGGCCACCTTGTTCCAGCCCTGTTTGACGGCGTACTCGTGGTCGAAGATGTCGCCCTGCACGTCCAGGTCGGGGCCATTCTTGACGTCGACGTTCCACTTGTCGCGCAGTGGGGTGAGCAGGGCCTTCCTGACGGTGGCCACTTCGTTGCCATCCGCGTCTTCGATGACCATCGTGTCGCGGATCGTCAACAGGCGTTCCTTGATCTGGCAGAGCGGTTTGCCCTTTGCGTCCTCGAAGACCAGTGTCTTGCGGATGCGCAGGATCTTGCCGTCCACTTTGTAGATTTTCCTGCCCTCATGGTCTTCGATCCAGAAATCGTCCCCGATGGAGAACAGGGCCTGGCGGAGTTTGTAGCGGGTGGTCATGGGAATTCCTTTCAGGTTTCGAAAAGTATAACCGATGCTGTGGGGACATGGGAGTGCAACGAACTTGAGCGGATGTCAGTATAATCAGCCGTCGACGTCATCCCTTTGTGAGGTTGCATGGATTCCTTCTCGGAACGCCGCAAGGCGGTTTTTTATCTGGTTGTGACGGCCATCCTGTGGAGCACGAGCGGGGTGCTGGTCAAGATTCTGGACTGGCAGCCCCTCGCCATCCTGGCGGGACGCAGCCTGTTCGCCTCGGTCGTCTTCCTTGTCTACCTGCGGCGCGTGCCGACGCGCTTCAACCGTTGGCAATTGCTGGCGGCGGGCATGTTCATCCTGACCCAGTTCCTGTTCATCACCTCCACCAAGTTGACCACGGCCGCCAACTCGATCTTCCTTCAATACACCGCGCCGATCTACGTGATGCTGCTGGCCTACTGGTGGCTGGGCGAGAAGCCCTCGCGGACCGACTGGTTTGCGATGCTGGTCATCTTCCTCGGGCTGACGCTCTTCTTCGGCGACCAACTCACCACGGAGGGTTTTTACGGTAATCTGTTAGCTATTTTGAGCGGCGTGACCTCGGCGGTGATGATGGTGGCCTTCCGCGCCCAGAAGAACGGCGACCCCGCCGAGAGTAACCTGATCGCCTTCCTGGTCACGGCGACCTTTGGTCTGCCCTTCGTCTTCAAAGAGACCTGGACGGTGAATAGTTGGCTGATCCTGGCCTTCCTCGGCATCGTGCAGATCGGTTTTGCCTTCATCTTCTTCAGCAAGGGCATCAAACACATCCCTGCTCTGGAGGCCAACCTGATTGGCACGCTGGAGCCTGTGTTGAATCCGATTTGGGTGTTTCTATTTTACGGCGAGCGCATGGGCAAGTTCGCCCTGTTTGGCGGACTGGTGGTATTGGTCGGCGTAATCCTCAGTGCGGTGGGCAGCGCTCGGGCGGTCAGAGCGGGGGAGCGGATTTAAAAAAGTCTGACAGATTCCAGAGTCTGTCAGACCCAATCAGCAAGACAGTGGGCTTACTGTTTCCATACGGCCAATAAGAGGGTGTTGACGGCCAGCACAATTGAGTAGGTCCAGCCCAGGGCGGGGCGGTCGGCGGTGAAGAGGGCCAGGACACCCGTCGCAAACAGGGTCAGTTCCAGAGCGTAGTAGGGGAGTCCCTGCAGACGGTGACTCGCCCTGGGGGCCAGGAAGGTCCCCCAAAGGATGGCGATCAGGAGCGGGAGTCCCAGCCCGAGGATGAACTTCCACAACCAACTGGGTTGGGTCTGGAAACCCCAATAGCCGACGGCGGCCAACATGCATAGTTCCAGCAGAAAACGAACGGCCAAATTCAACATCTTTAAAGCGTCCATCGTGTACCTCTATTTTATGTGTTGCAGGCCAGCCGCCAGAGCGGATACCAGCCTGCGAAAGCTCTCGTCACAATCCTGGGGCAGGCCGAAGCCGCCCGCCACTTCGAGCGTGGCAAAGCCGTGGACCACGCTGCGGAAGGCGCGCAATCCGTGGATGGCTTCTTCGCCCTGCAAGCCCAGCGAGGACATGACTGCCAGCCCGACCTTGAGCGTGCGTTCTTCTTCGCGCCGCAGGTCCTCGTCGGGGACAGGCTGTGTGCCCGACGAGCGCAGCGTGGACAGGTACAGGCCCGGGTAGGTCTTCACGTAATTGCGGAAGGCCTGCGCCGCCTCCATGAACAGGTCGGCGCCGCTCCTGCCGATGGCGGCTTCGCTCAAGTGGTCTGCCAGCAGGCAGGCGTTGAGCACGGCCAGTTCCTGCTGCAGGCCGCCCAGTCCGTCCACGTGGTTGTAGAGGGACGGGGTCTGGATGCCTAGCGTGTCGGCCAGGTGACTGAGGGTGAGCGCCTGCACGCCCTCGGTGTTGAGGATTTCGACCGCGGCTTGCAGCACGGCGTTCTTGTCGAGTCGGGTACGCGTTTTACGGGCCATCGGTTAGCCTTTCAGGGTCTTCAGGAATTCAAGCACCAGCGGCGTGGTGACTTCGGGCATCTCGGCATGCGGGTAATGCCCCGCGCCCTCGATCAACTGGAAGCGTCCGCGCACGGCGGCGGCGACCCGCTGCGCCTCGGCGGCGGGGTCCTTGAAGTCGGGGTCTTTGCTGCCCATCAACACCAGGGCGGGCTGGGTCACCTGGGGCAGGCGTTCGCCCGAGGCGCGTTTGGAGGCGCGCAGCATGGCCATCACCGCCTCCAGCCGACCGGGCTGCTGGATGTTCTTCTGTAACTGGCTCACATAGTCTGCGAAGTCGGCGGGCTTGCGGGTGGGGTAGAGCGAGGCGTAATATTTCGTCCACATCGACGCGCCCCACGGACGGGCGAACAGCAGCGAGAGCAGGAAGACCAGCGGACCGTTGCTGTCGCCGTCCACGAACGGATCGACCA
>CALFXA010000082.1 GCA_937928015.1 uncultured Anaerolineales bacterium
ATCCCGATTCCCCACCTCCACGCGGAGGCAGGGAACCAGGGAAATTCACACTATTCTTCCGACCAACCTTCGTCGCCGCGTTTGTGGCGCTTGCGGCCGACGACTTCTCCGAGTTCTTCGTCGAACTGAAGTTCGACGTTCTTGGTCTTCTTGCCCTTCTTGCCGCCCTTCTTCGCCGTGTTCTCATCCTCGGGCGCTTCCGTACCGGAGAAGATTTCGGGCTTCATGCTGAAGAGATCGTCGAGCGAGACGCCGTCCTTGGCGAACTCGTTCTCGGGCTCTTCGGCAGGTTTGGCCTTGGAGGACTTGGCTTCCTTCTTGACCTCGGCCGTCTTCTCGGCAATGGGGGTTTCCTCCGCGGCGGGCGCGGGGACTTCGGCCGGGGCCGCTTCCACAACGGGAGCTTCGGCCACGGGAGCAGGCTCGGGCTCGGGGAACTTGAGCGTCGCCATGACTTCTTCGATGTTCTGCATGGCCTTGGGACCCACGCCGGGCAGGCCCAGCACCTTGTTCGAGTCGGTGTTGAAGGCCAGCAGCAGATCGCCGACGGTCTCGAAACCTGCCTCGGTGAGGATGTTGAAGACGTGTTCCTTGAGGCCGGCCTGTTCGAGCGGCATCTGGAAGGCGGCCGCCGGGACGCTGGCGCGCGCGGCGGCGGTAGTCTCGTCCTCGACGCGGATGGCCTCTTCCTTCACCTGGCTGGTGCGGCGCTCGATGCTGTCCACGAACTGGCCCAGGGTGGTGTATTCCTCGGGGGTGATGGGACGATTCTCGGCCTTCTTGGCCAGAATCTCGCTCATCTGCGGGGCCACTTCAACCAAGGCCGGCAGCATGGCGGCCAGGGTGGGATCGCCGTTGAATTTGTTGAGGGCATCGCCCGCGGCCTCGGTCAGCGACTTGATGTCGATGCGCCAGCCGGTCAGCTTGGCGGCCAGGCGGGCGTTCTGCCCGTCGCGGCCGATGGCCAGGCTGAGTTGGTCTTCCTGCACCACCACGGTGGCCGTGCGCGTGCCCTCGACTTCATTGAGATACACGCCGGTCACGCGGGCCGGGCTGATGGCCTTCGAGATGTAAACAACGGGATCCTGATCCCATTGGATGATGTCGATCTTCTCGTCGTGCAGTTCCTTGACGATGGCCTGGATGCGTACGCCCTTGATGCCCACGCACGCGCCGACCGGGTCCACGCCCGCCTGGGTGGCCGAGACGGCCACTTTGGCGCGCGCACCAGGTTCGCGCGCGATAGCGCGGATTTCGACGATGCCGTGATAGATTTCGGGGACTTCGTTTTCTAGCAGGCGGCGCAGGAAATTGCGATGCGCGCGCGAGAGGATGATCTGCGGACCGCGTGAGCCGTCCTTGACTTCGAGCACCACCGCGCGGACGCGATCGTGTAGCTTCAGGCGCTCGCCGGGGATCTTCTGGTTGTTGGGCATCACGCCTTCGGCCTTCATGTCGAGGCCCACGGTGATGCCCTGGTTGTTGACAGCCTGCACGACGCCCGAGACGATCTCGCCCATCTGGCGTTCGAAGTATTGCATCTGGTTGGAGCGTTCGGCTTCGCGGATGCGCTGCTGGATGACCTGACGTGCCGTCTGGGCGGCCACGCGGCCGAAGTCATCGGGCGTGGTCTCCACGACGACCATGTCACCCAACTGGGCCTCGGGGTTCACGCGGCGGGCGTCTGCCAGGGTCACTTCGGTCTTGAACTCTTGAACGTCCTCGACCACTTCTTTTTCAGCGTAGATCAGGACTTTACCTGTTTCGGGATCGACCTTGGCTTCCACATGCTGTGCCGTGGAGGCGTTGACTGCGCGGCGATAGGCCGAGACCATGGCGGATTCGATGGCCGACAGGATCACGTCTTTGGAGAGTTGTTTTTCTTCCAGCACTTCATTGAATGCAAGAGAGAATTCGCTCTTGGTCATGCTTTTTCTTGCTCCATACTCCATTATACAAGCAGAAAAGTGGGGGTTGCCCACTTCTCGGTGCTTCCAGAATCGGTTCGTCGTACAAACGGCATTGTAGCACAGGTGAAAAAAACGTGCAAGAAAATTTAATCTGTCAAGGTGCTTTTGTTATTTTGTCAGGAATACGTGCACTTCGCCGGGGCCGTGCACGCCGATGGTCAGGGTCATTTCGATGTCGCCGGTGCGCGAGGGACCGGTGATGACGACCGCAGAACGGGACTCTCTTAATAAATGAATGGCATCCTCCAGTGAAGGCAAGATGTCGGACTTGCGCAGGACGACCAGGTGGACCTCGGGCAGCAGCGACGCTTCGAGCGGATGCCCGTCCCCGTCCACCACCAACACGGACCCCGTGTCTGCCAGCCCGCGAAGGGCCTTTGTCACCCCCACGCGGATCGACGGGTCGGGCGCGTGCGCGACCGTGAAGCCTGCCGCCGCCAGCGCAGACTCGTCCAGCGTGTTCGGCTCAAGGTGGATGCGGTCCACATTGCGGGCATGCAGGAAGTCAATAATGGAAGCGGTCGCGTCCTGAGTGAGGAGGATGTGTCCGCCGACGGCGTTCAGTTCTTCGGTGAACTGCTGAACGCAATCCCTTTGAACCGCAGAGGTGTGGACTTTACTGGGCGATTCTTGCGGAGTCGTTTTCAACTCCGCTCTCTCCGCGGCTTGGCGGATAAACCTCTCTCGAAACGGCTTGATCGCAAACTTGGGGAAGTCCTTGCTGTAGCCCCAGCCCGTGGCGGCGGGCAGGTGCATCCACGGCGAGGCGGGGGAAACGAGATTCGTTCCCAGCGCGGCCAACTTCTGCGAAGCGGCGAACAGACGCGGGTCCCGGGCGGCGAGGCTGAAAGCTTGCAATCCCGCCTTGAGCGGAGTGGCGAGTCCCTGGCCTTCTTTTCTCTCCACATCGGCTTGTCCCGCTCTTACTCTTGTAAGCAGCTTGGGTAAGTCAATATCCACGGGACAGGCATCCTTGCACGCGCCGCACAAAGAGGAGGCCTGCGCCAGCGGCGCGAACTCGCTGCCGAATAATCCCGCCGAGATGACCGAGCCGATGGGCCCCGAATAGACCGCGCCGTAGGCGTGCCCGCCCAACTCACGGAACACTGGACAGGCGTTGAGGCACGAGCCGCAACGGATGCAATATAGCGACTCGCGCAGCGGCGAGGCGCGCAGGCGCGAACGGCCATTGTCGAGGATGACGATGTGGCGCTGCTGGCCGTCGAGCGGCTTGTGGATCAGTTGGGTGTAAACGCTGAGCTTTTGCCCCGTGGCGGAGCGCGGCAGGAGCGTGAGCATCAGGGCCAGGTCGTCGAGAGTAGGGACAAGGCGCTCCATGCCCATCAGCGCGATGTGCGTGCGCGGCAGGGTGGTGACCATGCGCCCGTTGCCTTCGTTGGTGACCAGACAGATGCCACCCGTTTCGGCCACGCCGAAGTTGACTCCGCTCAGGCCCACGTCGGCGGTGAGGAAGACTTCGCGCAGCACCTTGCGTGCGGTGTTGGTCAGGGTGGGGACGTCTTCGGTGTAGGGGATGCCGAGCTTGTCGTGGAAGAGTTGGCCCACGTCGCTGCGGCGCAGATGCACGGCGGGTGTGATGATGTGGCTGGGACGCTCTCCGCGCAGTTGCACGATGTACTCGCCCAGGTCGGTCTCGACCACGCGATGTCCCGCCGCTTCGAGGGCGGGATTGAGGTCGAGTTCCTCGGAGATCATCGATTTGGATTTTGCGATCAATTTCTGTAAGGGCGGGCGGCCGCCCGCCCCTACGAGATCCAAAATAATTTTGACCGCTTCGGCCGCATCCTTTGCGCGATGGATCGTGATGCCGTTATTTTGCGCGTTGTGGATGAACTGTTCCAGATAGGAATCGAGATTCTCGATCACATCTGCGCGGACGGCGTGGGCGCGCTGGCGGCGCTCGGGCCAATCGGGCAGCGACCCGAAAGCAGTGACCCGCGCTTCCACGCGGCGGCGGGCATTGCCATCCAGGGCTTCTTGAAGATGTTCATCCGAAATGGCACGACGAATTCTTTGATGGAATGGATCCATGGATGCCTGCTTGTATGGATTGAGGGTGGATGGAAAACTTATGTAAAGACTTTAGAAAAACTTGACACTCTTCGCGTGCTTTGCGGTTCAAGCCGTTCAGATATTATTCAACAACTCTGCAATGTGTATCACGCGCTGCGTCTTTTGCTGACGGTGCAGTCCGCCTGCGATATGCATCAGGCAGCCGGTGTCCGCGACGACCAGGGTGGGGGATTGGGTGCTTTCCAGGTTGCGGATCTTGCGTTTGAGGAATTCAGCCGAGAGTTCGGGATGCTCCACCGAGAAGATGCCGCCGAAGCCGCAGCAATCGTACTCCTCGGGCAGCGGGCGGACTTCCGCGCCGCGCACATGCGCCAACAGGGTCCGCGGCTGACGGTCCACGCCGACGCCGCGATGCAGGTGACAGGTAGCGTGATACGTGAGCGGACCGTCCCAGCGGGCGCCTACGTCGGTCACGCCGAGTTTGTCCACCAGGTATTCGGTGAATTCGTAGGTGCGCGACGCCAGCGCCTTGGCGCGCGGCAGCCAGTGCGGATCGTCGGCGAACAGTTCGGCGTAGTTGTGGCGGAGCATGTGCGCGCACGAGCCCGAAGGGATGACCACATCCCCGTCCACGGCCTCGAAGGTGCGGATGGTGTGCTGGGCGATGGGCTTGGCCTCCTCACGCAGGCCCGCGTTGAAGTTGGGCTGGCCGCAGCAGGTCTGGTCACGGGGGAAGTCCACGTCCACGCCGAGGCGGCGGAGCACGTCCACGACGGCTTCGCCCACATGCGGGTAGAAGGAGTCGATCAGACAGGTGACGAAGAGTTGAACGGTGGGCATGCCTCCATTGTACAGCGATTCTCAGTGCCGAGAATCATCCCCCATCCGGTTCGGGCAGGTTAATGTCGCTTATAATTGCGCTCGAGAGAGAAATTCGCCGGGTTGCAAGATGAAGGATATTTTTTATGGCAGGACTGATCGGACATCAAGTTGGGCGCTACCAAATCCTCAGTTTATTGGGCGAGGGCGGCATGGCCACCGTGTACAAGGCGCACGATCCGCGCCTCGAACGCGACGTGGCCATCAAGGTCATTCGCCGCGAGGCCTTCCCGCCCGAGGACCTGGACATGCTGCTCAAGCGTTTCGAGCGCGAGGCCAAGGCGCTGGGGAAATTGTCGCATCCCAACATCGTGGGTGTGATCGACTATGGCGAGCATGATGGTTCTCCGTACCTGGTCATGGTTTATGTGCCAGGCGGCACGCTCAAGGACCGTCTCGGCTACCCCATGCCTTGGCGCGAAGCCATCCGCACGGTGCTGCCGATTGCCCGCGCGCTGGAATACGTCCACGAGCGCGGCATCATCAACCGCGATGTCAAACCGTCCAACGTGCTGATGACCGAGGACGGTCAGCCGATGTTGAGCGACTTCGGCCTGGCGAAATTGTTCGAGAAGGACAAGGAGTCCACCAACATTACCAGCTCGGGCACAGGCATCGGCACGCCCGATTACATGGCCCCCGAGCAATGGACAGGGGAGCCCACCGCCCAAAGCGACCTGTATTCCCTGGGCGTGGTCTTATATGAAATGATCACGGGTCACCGCCCGTACACCGCCGACACGCCTGCGGGCATCCTGCTCAAACAGGCTACCGAGGCCCTGCCCCTGCCCAAGACCTACATCCCCGACCTGCCGCAGAACGTGGAGTCGGTGCTGCTCAAGGCGCTGGCCAAAGATCCCAACGACCGCTATCCCGATGTGCGCACCTTCACCAACGAGTTGGATAATCTGTTGGCGGGCCGCGCTGTGGACGCCACCAACACCCGACCCGAGGTCCTGCGCCAGCACATGACGGGCAAGGTCTCCAAAGGGGATATTCCCACCGTGCTGAAGTCTGGTCCCGCCAAAAAGGGATTCCCCGTCCTGTGGGCGGGACTCGCCGCCCTCGTTCTGGTCGGCGTGGCGGTGGGAGCGGCATTTCTCTTCAGCGGCGGATTCGGCCTGATGACGGCGACCAGCCCCACGTCCACGCCTACGCTGGAGGTATCGATCCCGCCGACGGCAACCCTGCTTCCCATCACCGATACACCTGTCGCCACCCTCCCGCCAACGGAGACTCTCGTCCCCACCTTCACCCCGCTTCCTGAAGAAATCCGCGATGCGAAGAACGTGCCCATGCGTTTCATCCCTGGCGGCACGTTCACGATGGGCAGCGACACGGGGGAGGCGGATTCGCGCCCTGCCAGCAAGGTGACTGTGGCGCCCTTCTTCATCGACAAGTTCGAGGTCACGAACGAAATATATGATGCCTGCGTGTTCGCGCGCAAATGCAGGCGTCCGCTGAACGCGGGTTCGGCCACGCGCACCTCGTATTACGGCAACCCGGTCTTCGCCAATTACCCCGTCATCTATGTGGACTGGAAAATGGCCAAGACCTATTGCGAGTGGCGCGGCGCGCGTCTGCCCACCGAAGCCGAGTGGGAATACGCTGCGCGTGGCACCGACGGCCGCGCCTATCCGTGGGGCGACAAGGTGGATTGCAGCCTTGCCAACGCGGCGGGTTGCGTGGGCGACACGGCTCCGGTAGATCAGTATTCGACGGGTCAGAGCCCGTTTGGGGTGTACGGCATGGCGGGCAACGTTTGGGAGTGGACCAGCTCGCTGTTCAAGTTTTATCCCTACGATGCCACCGACGGCCGCGAGGATTTGGCCAAGCCCGGTCAGCGCATGGCGCGCGGCGGCTCGTGGCACGTCTTTGGCGGCAACGGGGAAAACGTCCGCACCGACATCCGTCTGAAACTCGACCCCGCCTATTACGGCGCGTACGTTGGGTTCCGCTGTGCCCTGTCGCAGTAGGAGATTGCCATGAGACCCGCCCTCTCCCGATCTGTGTTCGCGGCGCTTGCATTGCTGATCGTTGCGACTCTGGCCTGCTCCCTGCCGGGGGGTGGGTCGCCCGCCGCGCCGACGGCCGCCCCGTCTTTCACGGAAACGCCGACAGTCTTTGTCGCGCCGCCCACCCAGGCGGAAACACCCACCGCCGCTGTCATTCCGACCGACACGCTGGCCCCGCCCACGCCGACCGTCGCCATTGCCCACATGCTGACTCCCTCCGACATCGTCAAGGTGGGCAAGCTGATCTATGACGCGACCTCGGTGGACACCGCCGCCCAGCAGCGCGCTCCGTATGGCGACAACTACAGGAACAATCTCTTCGAGCGTCCCTTCCTCGCGGATATGACCTACGTCCCCGACCTGGACATCGTTTCCTACAACCTGAGCCGCGACGAGAAGTTCTATTACGTCTCGATCCAGTTGGTCGGCTCGAATCCCAACAACGAGATGGGCATCCAGTACGCCGTGGAACTGGACCTGGACGCCGACGGCTACGGCGATTACATCGTCATGGCGCGCCCGCCCTATAACGTGGAATGGTCCTCCGATAACGTTGTCGTGGCCAAGGACACCGACCACGACACGGGTGGACTCTCCGCCGAGAACTCCGACGCACCCCTGCCCGGCAACGGCTACGACACGATCATCTTCGATGGCGGCGTGGGTGACGATCCCGACCTGGCCTTCGTCCGCATCAACGCGGGCAAACTGGCCACCGTCCAATTCGCCTTCAAGATTGCGCTGGCCGAGAATCGCTTCATGTATGGTGTGCTGGCCGATGGCGGCCTCAAGGACATCACCAGCCTTGACTACGTGGATCGTTACACCGAATCTGAAGCGGGTTCGCCACAGACCGAAGAGAAGGATTTCTATCCGCTCAAGGCGCTCTTCGCCGTGGATAACGTCTGCCGCGACGCCTACGGCTTCTCGGGAACCTACGAGGAGCCGCAGCGCTGTCCGAAGAAATAGCCGGGAATCCTCACCGCAGAGACCCAAAAATTCCGTGGCCTTTGTAGTTCAAAAAAACTTTCAGGAAACGCTCTCCTTTGAAAAGGAGGGCGTTTTTCGTTTTTGTTAGTTGCCCAGACAAATTAAGAAAAACGGAGACTCGCGTGGTATGATTGCCCGCCATGAACGCATTTCATACCAAACTCCCGAATCATTTTGATCTTCCCCGTCGCATTGTCCGCCTGCGCGAGCTAGCCTACAACCTTTGGTGGACCTGGCAGCCTGACGCGCAGCGTCTCTTCAACCGCCTCGACAATGACCTGTGGGAACGCCTCTCGCATAATCCCATCCGTTTACTCCGCGAGTTGGAACGTTCCAAACTGAACGATGCCGCACAGGACAAAGTCTACGTGGACTTGTACGACCGTGTCTTCAAGACCTTCGACGAATATCTCGCCCAGCAGAAGACCTGGTCCGCGACGACCCATCCTGAGTTGAATTCGATTGCCTATTTCTCGATGGAATTCGGCTTGCATGAAACCCTGCCGATCTACTCGGGCGGCCTGGGTGTGTTGGCGGGCGACCATCTGAAAGAAGCCTCGGACCTCGGCCTGCCGCTGGTCGGCGTGGGCTTCATGTACGCCCAGGGCTACTTCTCCCAGCGCATCACCGAAGACGGCTGGCAGGAAGCGGTCAACAACCCGATGGACTTCAACCATCTGTCCGTTCTGCCGATCCTTGACGCGGACGGAAAGCCCGTCACCGTCTCGGTGCAGATGCCCGACCGACTGATCACCCTGCGCCTGTGGGAAGTCCGCGTGGGGCGCATCCCGCTCATTCTGCTCGACTCCAATGCCGACGGCAACAGCCAGGAAGACCGCCTGTTGACCGCCCGCCTGTACTGGTCTGACCTCGACAAGCGCGTGATGCAGGAAGTGCTGCTCGGCGTGGGCGGTGTCCGCGCGCTGCGCGTGCTGGGATATACCCCCTCGGTCTGGCACATGAACGAGGGCCACGCCGCCTTCCTGACCCTGGAGCGCGCGCGCGAACTCGTTGCGGCGGGCTCCACCTTCGAAGAAGCCATCGAGCAGACGCGCGGTCAGAACGTTTTCACCACGCACACCCCCGTCCCGGCAGGCAACGACGAATTCCCGCTTTGGTTAATGGACAAGTACCTCGGTTCGCTCTGGCCCGAACTCGGCCTGAACCGTGAGCAATTCATCGACCTGGCGCGTCATCATATGCCGTGGGGTGAATCCTTCAGCATGGGCGTGCTGGCCCTGCGCTATTCCCAGGGACGCAATGCCGTCTCCGAATTGCACGGCCACGTCAGCCGCAAGATGTGGAATTTCCTGTGGCCCGAGGTCAAGGACGAGGACGACGTTCCGATCACCTACGTTACCAATGGCGTTCATACCGCCAACTGGATGTCCCGCCGCCTGCGCGTGTTGTTGAGCAAGTACCTCGGCGAGGACTGGATGGAGCGCCTTGACGAGCCTGGCATTTGGAGCAAACTGAGCGACGTCCCCGCCGAGGAACTGTGGGCCGTGCGCATGCACCAGAAGCGCAAGCTGGCCTTCTACCTGCGGGACCGTGTCCGCGACCGCTGGACGCACGGTGGATTCCATCCCGTGCAGGTGGTGGCCTCGGGCGTGCTGCTCAACCCCTACGCGCTGACCATCGGTTTCGCGCGCCGCTTCGCCACCTACAAACGCGCCAGCCTGATCCTCTCGGATGTGGAACGCTTGTTCAAGGTGATCAACCAGCCGAACATGCCGGTGCAGATCATCTTTGCAGGCAAGGCTCATCCCGCCGACGACCCGGGCAAGCGCCTGATCCAGGACATCTATCGCACCGTCAAGAAGGCCGAAAACGGCGGACGCCTGGTCTTCCTCGAAGACTACGACATGAACGTGGCCCGCTACCTCGTCCAGGGCGTGGACGTGTGGCTGAACACCCCGCGCCGTCCGCTGGAGGCCTCGGGCACTTCGGGTATGAAGGCAGGCTTGAACGGCGTGCTCAACTTCTCCATCCTCGACGGCTGGTGGCGCGAAGCCTACAACGGACGCAACGGCTGGGCCATCGGCGAGGACCACGAAGTGGAATCCAGCGAGGTTCAGGATCAGGCCGACGCCGAAAGCCTGTACAGCATCCTCGAAAATGAGATCATCCCGCTTTACTACGAGCGGGAGGTGGTCAATTGGCTGCCGCGCGAATGGCTCGAGCGTGTCAAGGAATCGCTGCGCACGGTCACGCCGCAGTTCAGCACCCGCCGCATGGTCAAGGAATACGCCGAGCGCCTGTATGTCCCCGCGCTGCCGAAGGTAGTCGGTAAAAAGAAGTAAACTGTTCTGTATCGATTGCATCCCGCGGGTCTCCTGTGACAGGCAGAACCGCGGGATGTTTGTTTATAATGGTTGGCGAAACCAGAAAAGCGAGTAAACCATGTTCGAATTCCTGCTCACCCCCTCTGCCTGGATTGCCGCGGCCAGTATCTTTGGCCTGCGTGTGGTGGATATGTCCCTGGATACCTTGCGCTTGTTGTTTGTGGTGCGCGGTCGCAAGGGAATCTCCTGGCTGCTTGGCTTCTTCCAGTCAGTGGTATACATCATCGCCATCACCAACGTGCTCTCGCACCTCGACAATCCGCTGAACGTGCTCGGCTACGCGGCGGGTTTCGCCACGGGCAACGTGGTCGGTATGTGGATCGAGGAGCGCCTGGCCATCGGTCACATCCAGTTGCAGATCGTCAGCCCGAGCCGCGGCGCGGCGCTGGCCCAGCATCTGCGCGAGACGGGTTTCGCTGTGACGGAGATCCCCGCACGCGGTAAGGATGGCATGGTCCACATCCTCAGTGTCAGTGTGCAGCGCAAGGATGTAGCCAAGGTGGAAGAGGTCGTTCACGCCACGGATGGTGAGGCCTTCGTCACCTCGGCGGACGTCCGCCCGTTGAGCCGCGGTTTCTGGCGCGCATAGGAGTTTTATGATCCCTGAAATTACCGTCGAAGAATTGGCTGAAAAAATGAAGTCGCAGGAGAAGTTCGTCCTGCTGGATGTGCGCGAGCCGTACGAACTGGAAGCCGCTCACCTCGTGGACCCGCGCCTGGAGGCCTTACCGATGAGTCGCCTGGCCCGCGAGGGAGTCAACGCCCTGTCGGATGCGGCGCTCGACCAGGAGGGGACCTTGTACGTGCTGTGCCATCACGGATCGCGCAGCGCCCAGGTCACAGGCTGGCTGGCCGCCCAGGGTTGGAAGAACGTCTTCAGCGTGCGCGGCGGCATCGACGCCTATGCTCATCAGATCGACCGTTCGGTGGGATTCTACTAATTCGCGTTGAGCGAAGTCGAAACGCAATGATGGCTTCGCGTTGCACCATAATAAAAAGAAGGTTGAGGAGTCAATCCTCAACCTTCAACTTTTAAACCTGTAGCTTACTTGTTGAACACGAATTGCCCGTTCTTGTAGAACAGCTCGCCATCCACCAGAATTTCGGAATCGGTGCGCATGTCGCAGATCATGTCCCAGTGGATCGAGGACTTGTTCTTCGAGCCCGTCTCGGGATAGCCCGCGCCGAACGCGATGTGGAACGAGCCGCCGATCTTCTCGTCGAACAGGATCTGACCCGTGAAGCGCTGGATGTCGAAGTTGGTGCCGATGGCGAATTCGCCCAGATAACGGGCCCCGGCGTCGGCGTCGAGGGTCTTGAGCAGGTAATCCTGATTCTTGTCTGCCCGCGCCTTTTGCACGCGTCCCTTCGAGAAGGTGACTTCTGCACCTTCCACGCTCACGCCGCCGTAGTTGGCGGGGTACGTAAACTTGACCCAGCCATCCACCGAATCCTCCACGGGACCTGTGTAGATTTCACCGTCGGGCATGTTGAAGGTGCCGTACGAATTCATGAATGTGCGGCCCTTGACCGACAGGGTCAGGTCCACGTTTGGGCCGCGCAGGACGACCTGATTCTTGCCGACCATGTAATCCACGGCGGCCTGCTGCTTGTCCTTCACGCTCTGCCAGAAGGCGATGGGATCATCTTCGTTGGTGTGTACCGCCCCGAAGACGAAGTCCTCGTATTCTTGCAGACTCATGCTGGCGTCCTGGGCATAGGCCTCGGTGGGGTACTGCGTAGTGACCCACTTGAAGACGCCCTCGCCGCCGCGGCGGAACTGCGCCTCGGTGATGGCGCTCAACGCCTTGCCGCGCTTGCCACCCTTGACCGGGTCCAGGTTCGAGCTGCCGCGCGTGTTGGTGGCCGAATGGATGCGGATGCGGCTCTCGAACTGGTCGTAGGCCAGCTTGTAGAAAGTCGGCACGAACTCCAGTTGCGCGTCGCTCTTGGCGTAGGTCACGTACATGTCGTCCTGGCTGAACGGCATCATGCCGGGCAGGGCAATCATGGGGTGGGGGAT
>CALFXA010000083.1 GCA_937928015.1 uncultured Anaerolineales bacterium
ACTGGAGTTCAGACGTGTGCTCTTCCGATCTTATACACCGTCCGCGTGGGAGCCGGCAGCATGACGGTCACCAACGTGGCCCCGCCCGGCTGTACTTCCACAGATGGTGTCCCCTATATCGGCGTCATCCGTCTGAGTTTCCAACCACAATAATCCCCTTACAAAACAAAAAGCCGCAGGCCAGTGGCCTGCGGTTTCGTTTTTGCTAGAAGCCCGCCGGGAGGCGGTTCATCCAATCATTGCCAAGGATGATCTCGATGTCCACCGTGGATGGGTCTTTCGCGAAGGTGATCTGGCTGTTCGAACTGATCCCGAACATGGTCAGCAGGTAGCGCAGCGCGTACAACTTCGGGCCGTAGATCACTACGGCCGAGTTCTGGACGTTCTGGCCCGCGGTCACCTCGGTCACATTCATACCCTGTGTGATCAGGTAATTCGCCGTGCGCTGACCAAGGGTGGCATCCAGCGAGCTGTTGACGACACGAATCCGCGCCTCGTCCTGCTGCATGAGGACGGTCGCATCGCCAGCCGCGCGCGGACTGACAGGTCCGCCCGAGATGAAGATCTCGTCACGCATCACGCGGATCTTGTCGGGCATCGGTTTGAGGATGCTGGCCTTCTGCCCATCCAGAATGACATCGTGCATCGTGGTCATGGTCGTATCGATGATGCCATGCTTGATATTTTCCAACGGGATCTGACTCATCAGCACACCCAACCTCATGAGGTCATCAAAAGTCAGGTTGGTACGCAGACCAGCCGAGGCCTCAGCATAAATCTTGGGAGCTTTGGACAACATGGTCGAAAAATTAGACGGGTTGAAGATCTGGTTATATAAAGCAAAGATCACCTGCTGCTGACGTCCGGCGCGGTCCACGTCACCGTTAGCTGTGTAACGGTTGCGCGCATAGGCCAATATTTGGTATCCCCATAACGTCTGGCAGCCGGGCTTGAGCACTTCAGGACGTTTGTCGCCGATGGGGTCGATGCGAATCTTTTCGGGGATGCAGATGTACAAACCGCCCATCGCATCGATGGCTTCTTCGAAGGCGTGGAAGTCAATCGAACCGTAATACTGGACCGGCACGCCGATGACCTGTTCCACGGTCTTCATCGCCAGGCCGGGACCGCCACCGGGCAATTGCGCGCCCTCGCCGCTGGGATAGGCCGTGTTGATGCGGCTGTACCCGAAACCAGGGATGTTCACCCACAGGTCGCGCGGGATGGACAACATGCCGGCCGTCTTGCTTTGCGGGTCGACAGTGAAGAGGATCATCGTGTCGGTACGCGGCGGGCCGTCGTTGGCGAGGTAGTCGCGATAGTCCAGACCGATGAACAGGATGTTGATGCGGCTGGCGCCGTCCCAGGTAGGCATTTGGACTTCGGGGGCGGCGGGGACCGGCGTAGGCGGAACGGCCACGGGCGTTCCCTGCTCGTTGACCACGGGCGTACCCAGCGCACTTGTGCCGGCGTTCGCGCAGGTGGACGGGGAAATACCCGGCAATTTGGTGATCTCCCAGCAACGGAAGATGCTGCGCGAAGCCGAGAAGGCCAGCGCCACCAGCACCAGGCTGATCCCCCAGAAGATGATCGAACCCAGTTTGGGCCGCTTGCCTTGCGGCAATTTGATTTTCTTGAAGAAGTCGAGAATTTTGTTCATAGTTTAGTTTGGTTTCATGAAGACCATGTCCAGGCCGAGACGTTCGAGTCCTTCGCGCGCCCAATGCTGGACCAGAGCCGAATCTTCGTCGAGGGCTTTCATCATCGTGCGGATGGCGCGGTGATCTTTCAGCTCGGCCAGCGTGCGCATCACCAGCACGCGGACGGTTTGCGGGGCATCCCCTGCCAGGACTTCGAGCAGGGCGGGCGTGGAAGCGGTTCCCAGTTTGCCAAGGGCATTGGCCGCCAGGGCCGCCGTCATCGAGTCGTGGTCACGCAGGGCGCGGACCAGATTGGGGATGGCCGCTTCGTCAGGGTGAGCGCCCAGCCCCAGGGCAGCGGCTTGCCTCACCTCGGGGGCGGGATCCTCCAAAAACGGGACCAGGTCCACGGTCCGGGTGCTGGGCAATTCGGCCAGGGTGCGGACGATCCACCAGCGCCCGTCGTCGGTCGCCGAGCGAGATGCCTCCAGCAAGGCGGGACAGGCCGATTCGTCCAGGGCGATCAACCCCGCCACGGCTCCCTCCGCGCGGATTTCATCCCCGCTGAGCAGATGACCGAGCAGGGATTCGAGGTCGTTCATTATTTGGCGGGCGGCGGGACGGGCAGGCTGCCTTCGGCGGTGCTAACCCACTTGTCGCCTTCGTCGATCAGCATCACGGGGATGTCGTCGACAATGGGGTATTTGCGGCCGCAGTCCTGGCAGATGAGCCAGGAGTCTTTGTAGAGTTTGAGCATGCCGCCCGTTTCGCGGACGCATTTGGGGCAGCGCAGGATTTCAAGCAGTTCGGTACTGACCATGGTTTCTCCAATCGAGGCAAAATTGTACCATGAGGAGGCGGGACGCCTTCACAATCGGTGGGACTAGAAAGAGGGTGAACGGCAAATTTCCTTGCGTTTTGCCATTTTTTCGGGGTCTTCGGTACCTGGGCCGTACTCACAGACCGCCTGCCAGGGCTGGTAATGGGTCTGGAAATTATCCTGGAAGTAGACCGCGCCGTCCTTCCAGACCGTGCGGGTCACATTCACGTCCGCGCCGTTTGCGGCCCAATCCACCTGCTTCATCTGATTCTTGTCGAGGTCGGTGTTCTCCTCGAAGAGCGGATCGGGGGCGGGCACCACGTTCTGCGGGCCACTGGTCTCCCAGGTTACGGAGCGGCCGTCGGGCGTGGAGTAGATCTTCCAGGTGAGGGTACGCGCCTCGACGTTGACGTAGGTTTCCATCAACAGCCAGTAGGGCGAGTCGTTGGTGAATTTGAAATCGACCAGCGGGAAATACACGGTGGCGTCCAGGCCCGCGAGGTTCGAGTCCACAGAGCCGCTGGCAGTTTGTTCATAGTACGAGACGCGGTAGGCGTGGGAATAACGCTCGTTGACCGGGAAGCCCGCGAAGAAGACCGTGCGGAACAGGGTGGTGCTGACCTGGCAAACGCCGCCGCCCACGCCCTTGATGGTCCGCCCGCCGTAGATGATGAGCGCCTCGGCGAATCCGTTTTCGAGGCTGACGTCGCCCAGAGCCTGGCCCATCGAGAATTCTGCACCCGGGGCCACCAGCACGCCGTGGAAGCGTTCTGCGGCAGCCTGGATGTTCTGGATGCGCTCCGCGCTGGAGCCATAAAAGTAGGAGGTGTACTCCGCGATATTCTGGGTGATGCCGAGCGCCGCAGCCGTAGCGTTGCCGTTGACGGCGGGCTGGGCTTCGACCACTTGCAAGGGGACGGTGTGCTCCCCGCGCGCGAGGGCGTTGTTGATGAACCGAATAGACTGGTCGATATCGAGGGTGCGCCCCACCTGCGAAGACTGGATCGGCACCAATTGCGCGCTGGCATCGTCGAAGTAAAAGCGCGCGTCCTGGGGCTGGCGGTCGACCGAGGGCTGGATGGCGACCAGCATGTCGCGCAGGGCGTTGGGATTCAACCCCACCTGGACCTGGGGCGTGCCGCCGTTATCGGAGACGCGCTGCACCGAGAGCATGTTGGCCAGCACGGCCACGTCGTAGGTCCACGGGCCCGCATCGCCCGATTGGGCGTTGGGGATGACCAGGGTCAGCGGTTGGCTGAGGATCTGGCGGGCGGCATCCGCCTGGGCGGTGACGTCCATGATCGAGGGCTGGTCCTCGCGCACGACGAGCTTCACCTCGCCATCGCGGAAGGATTGCAACTGTCCGCTGAGGAGGAGCAGGGTGGCGTCCAATTGCAGGGTACGGCCCGCCTGCCCGGGCGTGGCGACCACGTTGGTACCTTCCAGATGCAGACTGGCTTCGGCCACGGGCCGGTCGATCTCGACCGCCAGGGATTGCAGGTAGGTGTAGGCCAGGCGTTGGTCGAAGATGATGACGGGGGCCACGTCGGAGCCAGAACCCAGCGAGTGAATCTGTCCCGCCAGCGCGCCGAACAGCCCGCCGCTGCGTCCCACCTTGAAGGCGGCCTGGGCGCTGGCCGAGGGATCGAAGACCATGCCCAGTTGGACGGGCGAGGCCACCCAGACCTGGTCTCCATCGCGGAAGACGACCTTGCCCGTAATGGGATAGGATAAGGTCTGGCCGAGTTTCACCGCCGCATCGGACGGCGACAAGCCCGAGAGGTCCACGCCTGCGACGGAGACGCCCGGGAAGATGCGTCCCGCGTACAACAGTTGGAATCCCAGGGTCCAGACGATGACAACGCCGAGGAAAAGAGCCATCCCGCCCGCGAGGGCAGCAATAAATTGCGGCAGGATGGAAGGTTTTTGGGGGATGCGAACCATTGTGGTAGTCATGGGTTGATTATACACACTCCGCTTTGGAATGCCTTAAAGACGGATGAATGCGCGAGTCAGTTCCACAAAAAACAACGCAGGGCCGCAAAGGCACAAAGATTTTCAGCATGAACTTTGGGACACGGATTTCACGGATGGCACGGATACCTATGGATTTTTTTGTCGCTCTTTGCATCCCTGCGGCTTCGCATTAGAACTGCCTTTAGAATAACCCGGGGATGAGCATGGGCGTCTTTTGCTTGTATTCCTCATAGGAGGGACCAAACTCACGCAGCAATTTGCGCTCCTCGAAGTACGCGCCGATCACGATGTAGATCGTCGCCGCCACGTAGAGCGCGAACGAGTTGACCGAGACATTGGGCGATAGCCACAGGAAGAGCAATCCCGCTGTGTAGAGCGGATGACGCATGTAGCGGTACAGTCCGCTGACGACCAATTTCGCGGGCTTTTCTTTTTCCTCGAAGAGCTGACCCAGACCGATGAAGTTGAGCGTGTCCGTTTGCAGCACGCCGACCAGCAGCATCAACACGGACGCGCCCTGCCCTGCCAGCATGAGATAACGCCACGGCGCAGGGACTTCGTACAACGGCTGGTTCGGCAAGGTCCACGCCAGCCAGAGGACGGGCGCAAAGCTGACCACGGCAAACGCATTGTAAGCCAGGCGGTACAGACGCATGAATCCGCTCCCCAGCCAGGCGCGGAAGGTGTCCTTGGCAATGTGAGAAGCAAGAACCGAGTGGACCAGCCCCCAGACGGCCACGGCGAAGATGATTTTGAATACGCTCATGAGATTTCCTTTATAACAAAAAGGACGACCGAAGCCGTCCATGCCTTACATAAAAAGCAGGTCACGCCTGGAGCGTGACCTGCTTTGAACTTTATTCCGCGCCGAAGGCAGGCAGTTCGAGGGTCGTCCCGCCAGCACTGACCTGGTAATACGGCATCCAGGCCACGCCGAAGAGGTTGAGGAAGATATCGGTCTTCTTGGGGGTGATGACCACCTCGGTGATCTTGTTGACCACGTCGCCCCAACTGGCGTTGACATTGTCCACCACTTCCTGACGGCGGCGCTGCAAGTCAGCCATTTCCTTTTTGTATTGCGAAATGGCATCGATGGATTCGTCCACGTCGGCTTTGGCCTGCTCCGTCATACGGCGCTTGGTCAGCGAGGAAGATAGCTTGCGCGTAGAGCGGCTGCCCGTGAAAAGGCCCAGGACGTTCTCCGCGTGCGTGCCCATCTCCTCCATTTTACGCTGACTGAGTTCGGCTTCATCCTGGCGCAGTTCGCGCTCTTCGCGGTCGAGCCTGTCTTGCAGCGTCTTGATCTGGCGGTCGATGACCGCGCTCTTTTTGGTGATCTCGGCATCACGAGCGTCGCGGGCGGTCTCAGCGCAGGTCTTCATGAA
The DNA here is from genome assembly GCA_937928015.1 of uncultured Anaerolineales bacterium. Lineage (GTDB taxonomy): Bacteria > Chloroflexota > Anaerolineae > Anaerolineales > Villigracilaceae > JACPVF01. Next base: position 5,823 of record CALFXA010000083.1, read on the forward strand.
CTCGGCCTGCGAGACGTCTGGTCCCGCGTAGACCTTGAGCATGTCATTGGCGCGCGCCTTGACCGTGGACGAACGGTAGACCCAATCGGTGAAATCCTTTTGCAGGGCCTTCATCAGTTTCGCATCGTTGAGCGGCGAGTCGATTACGCCGAAGCGGGCCGAGGCAGCGGGAGAAGTATCCACCTGGTCGAGCGAGGGGCCGTTGTAGATGTAATCGTCCCAGCGGACCACACCGCGTTTCTCGGGGGCGGCCACCAGCGCCGCGCGAACCAGCTCGCTGTCCACGCCGTATTTGCGGTCGAGGAAGCGCACCTGCGCGGAAGCCAGCAGCGCGGGTCGATAGATGACACCTTCAAGCATGGCCTCGGCGGGCATGGTCCTGGACGCATACTTGAAAGCCTCGGGCAGGCTGTAATTTTGCGGGAGGAAATATTCCGCCACACCCGCGGGGACGGGCGGCTTGGTCGTCGAACCGTTGGCGGATTCCACGCGAGCGGGGGTCGCGGGTTTGACGGAAGCGGCTGCGGCGGCAGGCGCGGCATACGAAACGGGAGCTGCCCCGGCCTGAGGTGCAGAGAAGGAAGCCGCGGCAGGGGCAGTCGGAGACGAGGGTTGAACCGCGCCCGCTTTCGCGCCGACCAGTTGATTCAGCGCGGGAATCTGCACACGCGTCATCGGGCCCGCCAGAAAGTTCATCGCCCAGCGCGTTTGGAACAGGATGGGCGCCTTCTCGTGCACGTTCTGCATGATGAAGACGCGCTTGCCGAGCGAGGAAATCAGTTTGTCGAAGAGCGCGCGCGACGAACCGCCCGTGGCGCTTTCGAGGCCGTCGAGCAGACGGTTCTTGTCCTGCTCGGTTTGCAGCTTGCCGATAAACCAGGTGCCCGCGTTGGAGAGGGCCTTGTAGTCCACATCGACGGGATTTTGCGTGGCGAGCAGCAGACCCAGGCCGAAGGCGCGTGCCTGCTTCAACATGCGTAGCAACGGCGTCTTGGAGGGCGGATTGGCCGTGGGCGGCAGGTAGCCGAAGATCTCGTCCATGTAGAGCAGGGCCCGCAGGGTATTAGTGCCCGTCTGCGTGCGCATCCACGACTCAATGGAAGTGAAGAGCAGGGTGACGAAGAACATGCGCTCGGTGTCGGAGAGATGCGCCAGGTAAAAGATGCTGTGACGAGGCTTGCCATCCTCGCCGAAGAGCAGGGTCTTGACGTCCAGCGGCTGGCCCTCGCGCCAGACCTCGAAGGCGGGCGAGGCCAGGATGTTGTTGAGCGCCATCGCCAGTTCCATGCGATCCTTGGGCGGGTAGAAGGTATCGACGGGGAAGGCGCCCAGTTTTTCGAAGGGAGGAGTCTGCGTTTGCAGGATCAGCTCGGTCAGGTCCACACCCCTGCCCTGACTCCAGGCAGTCTCGAACAGATTGGAGAGCAGGATGTGTTCGCGCGAGCGGATCGGGTCCACGTCTTCGATGCCGACCAACCCGAGCAGCGCGGTGACCGTGCTGGAGATACGTTCGCGCAGGGCCTCGCGGTTGGTGGCCCAATCCAGTTCGGGGGCAGCCAGCGAGGCCAACACACTGATGGGAATGCCCGCGTCCGAGCCTGGGGTGTAGATGGCGTATTGCACCGCGTTCGAGAGCGAGCGGATGCGGTCGGGCGTGATGCCCCACTCGGTCAGGCCGTTGCGCCAGGAGAGCGCTGCCTCGGTGGCGGCCTGCTCCACGGTCTTGCCCGCGCGGCGGGCGATGTCGGGGTCCACCCAGGGCTGGAAGTCCTGCGGGGCCAGGTCGGGGAAGTGCAGGAGCAGGTTGGTCAGGTCGCCTTTGGGGTCGATGATCAGGGCGGGCACACCTTGCAGTGCCGCCTCTTCGAGCAGTGACACGCACAGGCCTGTCTTGCCCGAGCCTGTCATGCCCGTGACCACGGCATGTGTGGTCAGGTCGGCGGGATCGTACTTGATGTCCTGCGCGGTGACCTTCCCAACTTTGGGGTCGAAGGCGCGTCCCAGATAAAATTCATTGTCAGCCATGAGGCATCACTCCTGCAAAAGGAAATAGAACGGGCGTGCTAGACGATTAATTTACTCTATTTTACTGCTTCTGACAATGTAAACCCACTCGACAAAAAAGGAGCAGGCTGTGCGCCTGCTCCTTCATCAGTCAGTCGTGACTTTCATTCCCATTACTATTCTCGTTGTCATTCCCATTGTTAGTGTTCTCGTTTTCGTTCTTGTTTTCATTCTCGTTCTTGTTCTCGTTCTTATTTTCGCCGTCATCAGACGAGTTATCGTTGCCGCTGTTATCGTCGCCCGAATTGTCATTCTGACTGACATCCGTCCCGTCATCGGAGGAATCCGAATTATTGGAAGGATTTGTCCCCGTGTGGTCGGAACCTGAGTTCTTGATCTCGACCAGGGTGACGATGAAACGTCCGTCCGCGGTGAAGTAACCCCTGACCTCCACCTGCATCCCCGCTTTCACCAGGGCCAGCAGCGCGGGATCATTTACATACACGGTCTGCCCGTCGATGACCCAGACATTGCCGTCGATGGATTGCAACGTGCCTTCGATGTGGAAGGTGCCCCTACGCGTATTGGACTCGTTCTCGTTCTTGTTCTCGTCCTGGGGCTCGTTCTCGTTGGTCGAGGGAACGCTTCCGCCGCCGTTGTCGTGGACGGTGGACGGCTTCTCGGACTCATCGTTTTCACCCGTCGGGACGACACTGCCGGGCGGAAGCACCTGAACCGCCATAGCCGAGACATGCCCCGCCGAGTCGGTCTGGCCCGTGACGATGACGGCCGCACCCACGGTCAACGGATCGCCTGAAAAGGCGGTGACGTTCGTGATCGCCACAGGCACGGTCGAGACAACGATGCTCGCGTTGCTGCTTTCGGTCACCACACCGCTGAAGGTGATGGAGACCACCCGCCCTTCGCGCAAGAGCTCAGAGACTTCATCCAGGCGCTCCTGCTCATACTCACCCTCCATGGCTTCACGCACCGTGGGCGAAAAGACGAAGAACAGACGCATGTCTTCCCAGGTCCGTTTGACGGGATACAGGTTCTCGCCGGGCAGGGCCGTGGACGAGGCCTGGACCAACCCCGTCCCGCCCATCAAGGCGGCCACGGTCAGGCTGAGGGAAATCGCCAGCCTCTGGAACAACGGGATGACACGCTGACGTCCGCGGACGGGGCGCTTTGCCTCGCGCATCTCGGCGGCCTGCTGGAGCAGGCGGGCCTTTCCGCGCCGCATCGCCTCTGTGGAGGGCATCGGGGCGGGCATGGCACGCGCCTGTTGGGCGGCTTCAAGGATGGGGCGAAGTTCGGACTCCAGGTCGGGGTGGCGGGCCAGGATGGTATCGAGGCTGTCGCCGTTTTCCAAGGCTTGGAGGCAGATTTCAAGGATATCGTACAGGTTATTATTCATGGGGCACTTCACCGATCTGGCGCTGGAGTGCAGCCAGCGCGCGGAACTGGAGGGCCTTGACGGCATTCACGTTCTTCTTCATGTGGGAGGCGGTCTCTTCGAGGGAATATCCCTCGCCAAACCGCAAGGCCAACACATGCTGTTGTTCAGGGGTCAGTTGCGCGTACGCCTGTTGCACGGAACGATTCTGTTCGCGCAGGTCAAATTCAATGGGCGGACCCGGTTGATGGTCCATGTGCGTCTCGGAGATCGCCTCCACCGGGCGGCGATAACGCTGACGCAGGTGATCCGTCACGGCATGCGAGGCGGTGGAGATCAGCCAGCCTTTGATGTTCGATTGCGGCCCGCGGCGGTTCTGGACCGCTTCCAACAGGCGGACAAAAACATCGCTGGCGATATCCTCCGCCACAGCCTGGTCACTGAGACGGTAGTACACGTAGCGGAAAACTTCTGGATAGTATTGGTCATAGACGGCACTGATGGCCTGCGAATCCAATTTCTGCAGGCCTTCGAGCGCGCGCCTTTCATCGTAATTTGACATGGACAAAGGGGCCACCCGGCGGGTAATTGATATGGAGCCTTGTGTGTTCATGCAAAGTATATCATCCCCCCGTCGGCCAGTGGCCTGGCCGACGGGGATTCGAACTCAACTAATCGTCGCCGTTTCCGTTTCCGTTGCCATTCCCGTTCCCGCCGCCGTTGTCGTTGCCATTGCCATTGCCACCGTCGTGGTCTTCGTTTCCGTTGCCATTATCGTTGGAGTTGGCATTGCCATCGTGATCGTCATTACCGTTCCCATTGTCGTTGACATTGGTATTATCGTCGTTGCCATTGCCGTTTCCGTTTCCATTGTCGTTGACGTTGGTATTGTCATTGCCATTACCGTTGCCGTTCTCATTGGCATTGGAATTGCCGTTGGCGTTGTCATCGCCGCCGCCCGAAGAGCGCAACTCGATCTCGCGGATGGTCAACGTGCCGTCAGGATTGGTGACGAAGTGGATCTTGACCTCGACACCCACCTCCAGCAGGCCCTTGACCTCGCTGAAGTTGGTCAACTGGTAGACCACACCGCCGATGGTGACAGTGGAGTCGGTCATGGCCTCGATCACACCGAAGATCTCACCGTCGCCGCCCGTGGACGGAGGCGGGGTTTGGGTCGGGTCGGGATAGCTGCTGGGATTGGAACCAGCCGCCGCTGCAGCAGGCGCACCTGCGCTCGGAGCCAGAACGTTCTGAACACGGGTGGACGCCACTGTGCCATCCTGGTTGACCTTTCCCTGGACCCTGACCAGGTCACCCACCTGGACGGTATCAGCCACCGTCTGCGGCTCCACGGTGACGGTCTTGCCGTCGACCACCCACTGATTCCCATTTATCGACTCGACCGTGCCGCTGAAAGCGACTTCCACGGCCAGCACTTTGGGGGCATCCATGGCGGATGGGTTGGAGGAAGACGACTGCGGGGCGGCCGGGGCCGCCGCGGGGGCCGTCCCAGCACAGGCGCTCAGGATATAAGACGCCAGGATGGTGACGGTTAATAGGGTAAAACGCATGGATTTCTTCATCTTTCACCTCATAAGTATTTTGGAGTGGTTACATCTGATTAGTCGCCAGCCCACGAGAAAAGTTACGGGATAAAAAAACAGCGCGAGATTTGCATCTCGCGCTGTCGCGTTGGAGCAGGGAAAATCACTTCGTCGCCTGGGCGAATACCCGCTGGAACTCCGCCAGGTATTGGGAGGCGATGAACGAATCGTAGATGACGAGCAGGTTCTCGTCGTTACGCGTCTCGGCGCTGTTGGTGAAATTGTACGAGCCTGTGATGACGATTGCCTCGTCGATGATGATGACCTTGTGATGCAGCAGCCCGGGGATGCCGTCAGCGCGGACGTCGATGCCCGCCTGACGAAACGGGTCGAACTCGGTACCGATGTTCGATTTGATCTGCTCCGCATCCATGACGCCTTTCACGGTCACGCCCTCCTCGGCCCGCGCACGGATGGCTTCCGCCAGCGGGTCGGAAGTGAACGAGTAGGCCATGAAGTAGATGCTTTCCTCGGCGTTATTGAGCAGGTCGAGCAGGTTGGCGGCGATATTGTCGTCGGGTGAGAAATACACGTCGATGGGCGTCCCGTCGATGGTCACGCGTGGATTGGGGGTGGCGGCCACGGTATCGGTGCCAAACTTATCGTCCAGGAACATCTCGTTGAACTCGGTAGTGTAATCCTCAGCCATCTTCACCGAGCGGATTCGCATCAGGTTGTTGTCATCCTGGTAGGTACCCGAGTCGGTGAAGTTCATCGAACCCATCCAAACCTCGGAATTGTCGATGACGACGAACTTGTTGTGCATCAGGCCTTCGCGGCGGTCGCCCAACACGGGGATGCCCGCGTCCACCAGCCTCTGCGGATCGGAGCGGTCGCGGTTGTCGCTTTCCATGACCACGCGCACCAACACGCCGCGATCCCGCGCGCGGATCAGGGCATCCGTCACGCTGTCGAGGCTCAGGCTGTAGATGGCGGCATCCACGCTCAGGCGGGCCGCATCGATGGCCGCCACCAGCGGACCGTCCGCACCGCCTGTGTGCTGCGAGGCCTGCGGGCTGGACGGGTTGGTGAAATACAACTCATACCAGGGACCGCGCACGCCGTACGCGGCAGGCAGGGAAATATCGGTGGTGGACTGGTCAGGCGTGGACGTGACCTCGGACGGAAGCGCCGTCTCGGTGGCGGGGTACACGACCACGGGGGAAGGGGCGCAGGCGGTCAATAAGGTCAGGCAGGCAACGAGTCCCAGGATTTTTTTCATGTCGGCTCCAGGTCAGGGGTGGCGAAATTATAGCACAACTGTTCGATATGATTGGCTGTATAATCCCCGCTCGTGACCGAGAACTCTTCCAACCGTCAGATTGCGCGCGCCGCGGGCACGATCATGTTTGCTTTCGTCTTGAGCAACCTGGTCGGGCTGGTGCGGCAGATCCTCATCTCCAACGCCTTCGGCACCGACCAGGCCATCGACGCCTTCTACGCCGCCTCGACCTACCCCGACCTGATCTTCAGCCTGGTGGCGGGTGGCGCGCTCTCGTCGGCTTTCATCCCGACCTTCACGGGATTCCTCGCCAAAGACGACCGCGCCTCGGCCTGGAAGTTGGCCTCGTCCATCGTCAACATCGTGCTAGCGACCCTGAGCCTGCTCAGCGTTCTTTCGGCGCTTCTCGCCCCGCAGATCATCCGCTTCATCCTCGCGCCCGACTTCAGCGCCGACCAGCAGGCGCTGGCCGCTTCGTTGCTGCGCGTCCTGTTGATTGCGCCCGCCATCTTCGGCGTGAGTGGACTGCTGATGGGCATCCTCAACTCGCATCAGAAATTCCTGCTGCCCGCACTGGCCCCCAGCATGTACTGGATCGGCATGATCTTCGGGCTGCTCTTCCTCGTGCCTTCGATGGGCATCTTCGGCCTGGCCTGGGGAGCCGTGCTCGGCGCGGCCCTGCATCTGCTGGTCCAACTGCCTGACCTGTTCAAACTCCCCGCGTGGACCTACCTGCCCACCTTCGGCTTCGACAACTCCGCCGTGCGGGAAGTCGGGCGGCTGATGGGACCGCGCTTGCTGGGCGTGGCCGTGGTGCAGCTCAACTTCGTGGTCAACACCATCATCGCCAGCGGATTGAGCGAAGGCTCACTCTCGGCCATCAAGTACGCCTTCCAGATCATGACCATGCCGCAGGTCGCCATCGCGCAGGCCATCGCCATCGCCGCCCTGCCGACCTTTTCCGCGCAGGCCGCGCGCGGCGAACACGGCGAGATGCGCACCTCGCTGGCGGCCACCCTGCGCGGCGTGGTATTGCTTTCTTTGCCCGCCACCCTCGGCCTGATCCTGCTGCGCGACTCGGTCATCGCGGCCCTCTTCCAACGCGGCGAGTTCGACGCCACCTCCACGCAAATGGTGGCCTGGGCACTGCTGTGGTACACCGCAGGCCTCGTCGGACATTCCATCGTCGAGATTCTCTCGCGCGCCTTCTATGCCTTGCACGACACGAAGACGCCCGTATTGGTCGGCACTCTGGCGATGGGACTGAACGTGGTCTTCAGCTTTCTGTTTGCGTGGATCTTCGAGAAGGTCGGCTGGATGCCGCACGGCGGGTTGGCCCTGGCCAATTCCCTGGCCACCGCCCTCGAAGGCGCCGCCCTCTTCATTTTCATGCGCAAACGGCTGGACGGGCTGGAGGGTCCGCACTTGCTGCGCGGATTCGGAGCCGCGGCCCTGTCCACGCTGGGAATGTCGCTGGGGTTGTGGGGCTGGCTCAAGTGGACGGAGGGTCAGAGTATCTGGCTCATCGCGGCAGGCGGTGTGGCGCTCGGGGGTCTGATCTACGGCCTGGGGATGTTGATCCTGCGTGTCCCCGAAGTGACCGCCCTGCGGACCTGGATCGGCTCGAAAGTATCGCGGATTCGTTGATTGACTTCATTATTTATGCTATAGTATTCCCGATTGCGCATCCCAAAAACAACTGACACCCCAGCCAATCAAAAGCGGAGGCGCTCCCGCAAACATCGAGGCCGCAACGGAGCACGGCTGGCCATGACTGGAGGAAACATGAACGAGCGGATTCTCGTCATCGATGATGACCCCGACGTTCGCAGTTTGGTTGAAATGATCTTTAAACCCCAGGGTATGATCACCCATGGGGCCTGTACTGGTGCAGAGGGTCTGAAGAAAGCCTACGATCTCCACCCCGATTTAATCATTTTGGATTTGATGATGCCCATCATGGACGGCTTCGAAGTGTGCAGCCGCCTGCGCGAGTTGAGCAGTGTGCCCATCCTGATGCTGACGGCGCGCACCCACGACTCGGACATCCTGCGCGGATTCAACGTGGGCGCCGATGATTACGTCAAGAAGCCCTTCAGCCGCCCCGAGTTGGAGGCGCGGGTCCGCGCTCTGCTGCGGCGCAACCAAAACCGTGCGTCCGAATCCTCCGCGGCGGTTAATCAGTATGAGGACGATGTCCTGCACATCCGGCTGGAGGATAAATCCGTCGTCATCAACGGAAAGAATATCACCCTGTCTCCGATTGAGTTCTCCCTGCTCGCCTGCCTGGTGCGTCACAAAGGACAGGTGGTGTCGCACCGCGAGCTGATGCGCGAAGCCTGGGGGGAAACGTACAGTTGCTCGAACTCGACTGTTTCGTTGTACGTGCATTACCTGCGCAGGAAATTAGAGAACGATCAGCAGGGTGGACATCAATATATCCATACGCAATGGGGGCGTGGATACTGGTTCGCGCCAAAAAACGAAGCCTGACCCTCGAATAAAAATCCCCAACGCAGGTTGGGGATTTTTTCACTACAAGACATGCATCCACAAGAGGATGGCCACCAGAATTCCCAGCAGGACACCGCCGGTCACTTCCAGGGGGGTGTGTCCAAGCACCTCCCGCAACTCCTCCTCGCTCCAGATGTGACCTCGCAGCAATTCCTCGAACAACACGTTGATGCGCTCCGCATGCATGCCCGCCTGTCGGCGCACACCCGCCGCATCGTAGATAACGATCATGGTGATGGCCACACCCAACGCGAACATGGAACTGTCGAAGCCTTCGTGCAGGCCGATGGCCATGGTCGCACCCACCATCAGGGACGAGTGCGAGCTGGGCATGCCGCCTGCCGCCAGCAACATGGCCCAATTCAACTTACGCGAACGAAAAAACTCGAAGGGCACCTTGAGGATCTGCGCCAGCAGCCAGGCCGTCAGACCGCTGATGAGGGCTTCGTTCTTGAAAATATCGGCGAGGTTCATGCGGACTCATCCTCGAACGGGATGGTCTCGCCGCCCGACATCTGCTTCACCTTGAGCTCGGCCGCTTCGAGCACCTCTCCGCAGCGCTGGATGAGGGCCTGGCCCCGTTCGAACAGCTTGATCGACTCTTCGAGCGGATTCTGCGAAGCGTCCCCCTCCAACACGGTAACGATGGATTCCAATTCGGCGAGGGCTTCCTCGTAGGTCAGTTCTTCCACGGGCTTGGGGGTGGGTCTGGACTTGGCCATGTTGCTCCAAAAAAATTATGATTGCGGATGGGCACTTACTTCGAACTCGCCGTCGCTAACGCGCACCTTGAGCATTCCCTGCGCATCGGCCACACGGCCCACGACGCGGCCGTCTGCCTGGCGGGTGACGATGGCGTATCCACGCGAAAGGATGCTGGCGGGATTCAGGGCCTGCAAACGGCTCGACATCCCATCAACCCGCGAGGCCTGCAATTGGATGCGGTGCGTCAGCGCGGAAAGCGCGCGGCGCGAGAGATCGTCCACGCGCTGGGCGGCGGATTGGATCTGACGCTCGGGCGAGACGTAGCGCAGGCGCGCCGCCAGGGACGAGATCCATGCCTGTTGGTCGGCCAGCAGGCCCAGGGTCAGGGACACAAGGCGGGCCTCCTGCGCGGAAAGGTCGTCGCGCAGGTCGTCGAGTGTCGTCTGCGTGGCCAGTTCCGCCGCGGCGGTGGGGGTCGGCGCGCGCAGGTCAGCGGCGAAGTCGCACAGGGTGAAGTCGGTCTCGTGGCCCACGCCGCTGATGACGGGTGCTTTCGAGGCGGCTACCGCACGCACCACGCGCTCGTCGTTGAAGGCCCACAGGTCTTCGATGGAACCACCGCCACGCGCGATCAGGATCACGTCGGGGTTCATGCGATTCAACGCTTCGAGCGAATTGACCAACGCGGGCGGGGCCTCGGTCCCCTGTACGGGCGAGGGCGCGAGGATGACCTCGGCCAGTGGCAGCCGTCGGCGCAGGGTGTTGAGCATGTCGCGCAGGGCGGCCCCCGTGGCCGAGGTGACGATGCCGATGTGCTTGGGCAAATCGGGAATGGGCCGCTTGCGCGCGGGATCGAACAGGCCCTCAGCTTCGAGCACGGCCTTCAGGCGCATAAATTCCTGGTAGAGCGCACCCTCGCCGACAGGTTTGATCTGATCGACGTAGAGCTGATACTGCCCGCTGACCTCGTAGATACCCAGCCGACCGTGGACTTCCACGGCCAGCCCATCCTGCAAGACTATGCGCAGGCGCGCGGCACCCATCTTCCACATCACGCATTTCAGCGACGAGTTGGCGTCCTTGAGCGTGAAATACACGTGCCCCGAGGCGGGCCGCGACAGGTTGGAGATTTCACCCGTGACGGTCACATCCTGGAGCACGGCGTCGGTCTCGATCAGGTTGCGGATGTAGGCCGTCAGTCGCGAGACGGTCCACTGCTGGGCGGAAAAGAGCGAAGGCTGCATCCAAGCGAGGATACCCGAAGATGGGCAGGTTTACAAGTAGGAATCGATTTCAGAAGGCTGGTCAGAAAAGATACAGTGGTTGTACACGGATCACGCGGAGATGCACGGAGATTTTTTAAAAATCCACGTTAAACCGTGTTCATCCGTGCAATCCGTGTACAGTTTTTTTCTCCGTACTCGGCGGCCCGGCAGGGCGCGGACGGTTTAGTTTTACGGCGCAGGATTTGCGCGAATAGCGCAAATCACGAACAACCTTTGGTTGCGGCCGCGAAGGGCTGTGCTGTGCTACAATTCCAGACATCCTATGAATCACCTCTGGTCCCCCTGGCGAATGAAATACATCGACAACCACGATAAAGAAGAAGGCTGCGTGTTCTGCAACGCGCAAGTCAAAGCCGACAGCGCCGAGAACCTGATCGCGTTCCGCGGCGAACGGGCCTACGTCATCCTCAACCGCTTCCCCTACACGAGCGGACACCTGATGGTGATCCCCTTCACGCACGCTCCCAACCTCGAAGAACTCGACTCCGCCACCCGCGCCGAAATGATGGAACTGACCGCGCGCTGCACCACGATCCTGCGCGGGGTCTACAAGCCGCAGGGATTCAACGTGGGCGTCAACATCGGCGAGGCGGCGGGCGCGGGCGTGCTGGGACACGTCCACATCCACATCGTGCCGCGTTGGACGGGCGACACCAACTTCATGTCGGCGCTGGGCGAGACACGCGTGCTGCCCGAGTCGCTCGAAGACACCTATCGCCGCGTGTGCGAAGCATTTCAAACACAAAATTCCTGATCTCCACCGCAGAGACGCAGAGCCAACAGAGAAGGACTATTTTTCCTCTGCGCTCTCCGCGCCTCTGCGGTGAAAACCGATATGGGGGACAGACGATACAACCTTCGTTGCACTCTGACTAATACTGGAGGTTCCATGTCTCGATACAAAAATACACTGACCGCGTTGCTGATTCTCTATTTTATCGCCACGGCCTGCGCCGTCCCGTCCACCAGCATCCCCGCCCCAGAAGCAGCCGAAACGCAACCGCCTGCATCCACCCCGACCGATCTTCCCACCGCCACCGCATCCATCCCGCCCACCCCACAGCCCTTCGCCACCCCGCTCCGCCTCGGGCCTGATGACTTCCCCGCAGACTACAATCCGCTCACGGGCCAGCCCGTGCTCGACAAAACTACACTCGACCTGCCCGCCCTGCTGGTCTCGGTCTCGAACTTCCCCGTCACGGCACGGCCGCAGTCGGGCCTGTCCTTTGCTGATTACGTCTTCGAGATCTACATCACCGAGGGCGCCACGCGTTTCCTGAGTGCCTTCTACGGCGACTTCCCGCAGCCTGAAATCCCCTTCACGGGCGGGTGCGACGTCCGTATGGAACCCTTCCGCGCGGACGAAACCTACTTTGGCAACCGCGTCTGGCTGGATACGAACCAGAACGGCGTACAGGATTACGGCGAACCCGGCGTCGGCGGTGTGTGCGTGCTTCTTTACAAGGATGGTGACTTCGAGCATTTCCACATGACTACCACCGATAGCAACGGCTATTATGGCTTCAACGTCGAGCCAGGCACGTACACGCTCGAAGTAAAACTCCCCGAGGGGATGCAATTCACGCAGGCCAATGTCGGGGACGAGGACCACGACAGTGACGTGGACCCAGCCTCGGGGCGGACTCCCGTGGAAGTCGCCGCCTCCACCCTGTCCGTGGACGTGGGGCTGATTCCGCCTGTGGGCGTCACCCCCACCCCGAATCCCGCCGCCAAAGGTATCGACCCTGAGATCGGTCCCGTGCGCTCGGGGCGGCTGGTCTATGCCGACTTCGCCGCCATGTTCCAGGACTCGTGCCTGATCTACGCCTTCGCCTCGGAGGAAGTGCTCGACAAGATTCCGCAATGCGCGATGGTCACGCACGAAACCGCCAACGGCGGCGCCATGCTCGACGTCACGCGCATGCGCGCCATTGCTGAGGAAAACGAAAAGGCCGACACGACTTTCAACTACGCCAGCAATCAATACACCGACCTGCCGCCCGAAGGCGGATCGGCCGCCACCCAGTTCGACGTGTTCATTGCCAACCTCAACCAGTCGGGCTGGACCTACGATCCGCTGATGCAATCCTACCTGCGCTACACCGACAATGTCGACAAGGCCACCGCGGGCCAACTCCACCCCGACACCGACCGTCTGAACGGACGCCAACTGCACTTCGAGAACGTCATCGTGTTGTTCGCCGAGCATCAGGTCATCGCGCCCACCATCCTCGACATGGACTTGAGCCAGGGCAACGAAGGCCCCGCCATGCTCTTCCGCGACGGCCGCGTGTACGAAATCCGTTGGAGCACACGCTCGGGCGCGTACGAAAAACGCACGGGCCTGCGCCGCCCCATCCAATGGGTGGACCGCGACGGGAATCCCGTACCGCTCAAGCCGGGTCACACCTGGGTGGTGGTGGTCACGCCCTACTCCAGCGTCACCAGCCTGGGCAGCGGCGAGTGGAAGTTGCGCTTCTATCCGCCTGCGGGCGCACAATAGTCCCGTGACAACCTGCATCACTCATCGTGTAAACTTGTATAATGGAAACACATTTCAACGAGGAGATTGAATTATGCAACCAAGAATAAGGATGGGTTTGATCGTTGGAGCCATCGGGGCAGTCTTGAACGCCTGCGTGTCCGCCGCTGTCGGTCTTTGTGGGCCGGCCGTTTCGTTAATCGGCGGGGCGGTGGCAGGCTACTTCGCCGCGCAGCAGGAAAAGGCCCCCGCCAAGAGCGAGGGAGCCAAGGTGGGCGCCATTTCGGGCGCCATCGCCGGTGGGTTGATCCTGATTGGCCAAGTGATCGGCGGGATCGTAGCGCTGGCCTTTGTCCAGATGTCGGGCATGCAGGTGCCGTTCGGCTCCGTGCCTTCCACTTCGGCGGATCCAGGGCAACAGGTCATCTTCTATGTCAGCGGCATCGGGACGGGCGTCTGCTTCGGCCTGGTGGGCGCGGCCCTGGCGGCCATGGCAGGCGCAGGGACGGGCTACCTCGGGACTCCCGACCAGCCCGCCGCTCCCACCAACCCTGACCAGCCTTCGATGTAATCCAGTTCGTTCTCATAATAAAGCCAATGGCATGGACCATTGGCTTTATAATTTCAGGAGTCACGCATCCGCCCACATCGAGGTACGCGGGTGCATCTGCGTTGATCGTCCACAGGAACGCCTCTCACCCTTTCGCCAACAGGAGAGATTCATGAGCAAAGAGAACGAAGCCGTCATCCTATCCGCCGCCCGCACCCCGATCGGAAAATTCCAGGGTGCCCTGAGTGGACTCCCCGCTGTCCAGTTGGGAGCGATTGCCGTGCGGGCCGCCGTGGAGCGCTCGGGCATCGCCCCATCCCAGGTCGAGGAAGTGTGGATGGGCAACGTGGTCCAGGCGGGCGAGGGACAGGCTCCCGCGCGCCAGGCGGCCATCTTCGGCGGGATGCCCGCCACCGTCAGCGCGACCACACTCAACAAGGTCTGCGGCTCGGGCTTGAAGTCGGTCATGCAGGCGGCGCAAGCCATCCGCGCGGGGGATGCGGACCTGTTCGTGGCGGGCGGATTCGAGTCGATGAGCCGCGCCCCTTATCTGATCCACGGCCGCTCGGGCGAACTCCGCTATGGCAATCAACCGTTGACCGATGCCCTGCTCCACGACGGACTGTGGGACCCGTTCGAGAATTGGGGCATGGGCATGGCAGCCGAGTTCATCGCCGACGAGTACGAGGTGACGCGCGAGGCCATGGACCAACTTTCCTACGAGAGCCATCAAAAAGCTGTGGTCGCCATCGAAGCGGGCAGGTTCAAAGCGGAGATCGCGCCCGTCGAGATCAAGGGACGCAAGGGCGAGGTCCAGGTGGTGGACACGGATGAGGGTCCGCGCAGGGATACGACGGTCGAGTCGCTCGCCAAACTCAAGCCTGTCTTCAAAGCGGACGGCAGGGTGACGGCAGGCAACGCCTCGTCGATGAACGACGGCGCAGCGGCGGCAGTCATTTCCAGCCGCGCGTATGCCGAGGCACACGGACATGCTCCGCTCGCGCGTGTTGTCGGCTACGCCCAGGCGGCGGTCGAGCCGAAGTATCTGTTTTCTGCGCCCGCGCTGGCCATGCCCAAACTGCTCCAGCGCATCGGCTGGACCTTCGCGGATGTGGACTTGGTCGAGTTGAACGAGGCCTTCGCCGCCCAGGTGTTGGCCAATGGCTACGCCCTGGCCGAGCAGGGCTGGGACTGGAACAAAGTCAACGTCAACGGCGGCGGCATCTCGCTCGGACATCCGCTCGGGGCCAGCGGCGCGCGCGTGCTGACCACGCTGGTCTACGCTCTCAGGGACCGCGGCCTGAAGCGCGGCATTGCGTCGCTGTGTCTGGGCGGCGGCGAGGCTGTGGCGATGGCGGTCGAGTTGGAAAGTTAGGTCGAGAAACGAGGAAACCATGGACAAAAACGAGCGCAACGAAAAAATCGAGCTGTACGGCCGCGGCGTGGACCTGCTGGAGCAGGCTCTTCAGGAGATTCCGCGCGAGATGTGGCAGTTCAAGCCTGCGCCGACGGAGTGGAGCGTGCACGAAATCCTCGTCCATCTGGCGGATTCGGAGACGAACGCCGCCCTGCGCGCCCGCAAGCTGATCGTCGAGCCGGGCGGCAGCATCATGGGCTACGACCAGGACGCCTGGGCCGTGGCGCTGGACTATCACGGCCAAAGCTGGGAAGACGCGCTGGAGACCACGCGCCTGGTCCGCAAGACGACCTATGTCCTGCTCAAACAGCAGCCCGAGGAGGTTTTCACGCACTCGCTCAAGCATCCCGAGTACGAAGACCCGTACACCTTCGAGAAGTGGATCAACATCTACTCGGGTCACATCCCAGGGCACATCGAGCAAATCCAGAACAATTACAAGCTCTGGAAAGAGCGGAAATAATAGGAAAGACAAAAAGTGGTTCGGATGCACCTACACCCGAACCACTTTTGATTCTTATTCGTAGTTTGCTCTATCTTCCGCTCAACCCTTGATATGTTGTGTTAATCGGCAGGCAGTAATCATTACACTACGAGGTAATTGAGGGGCGTTCAAAGATCTCATCAATTTTCTTCATTTGTTCTTTGCTCAACAGACCATATTCCATCGCCTGAATATTCTCTCGCACTTGGGCGACGGTCTTGAAGCCAGGGATAGGGATAGTCCGATCGTTGTGAGTCCATATCCAGGCGAGGGCAAACTGAGCCAGGGTTCGTGTTTCGCCAGTATCAGCAAGGAATTTTCGTACCGCCTCAATCCGTTGGAGGAGTTGTGTTGCCTGCTCATTACGTAAACTCCAAGTGCTTCGTATATCATCTTTAGGAAAGGTAGTATCAGCGTTGAACTTGCCTGTCAATATGCCGCTAACGAAGGGGGAGCGGTTGATGCTAGCCAGATCATGTTCCTCACAGATCGCCAGCATTTGAGGTGCGCCGCTGAGCATATTCAACCTATGCTGAATCGCTGTGCAATGTTGACCTTGCGCAAATACACGCGCTCCTTCAACATTATCAGTGCTCCAGCCATACCAGCGGATCTTTCCTTCAGCCACCAGCGTCTCAAGCATGTCACGTACTTCGGCGGCTTTCTCTGTCGGGTAATTGCCCACGTGAAATTGATAGAGATCAATATAGTCGGTCTGTAAGTTGCGCAGGCTGGTTTCACATTCTTGGTGGATGCGACTGACAATATCTTCCGTTTCTGTAACGGTATATTTTTCTTCATCTACGACATAGCCAAACTTCGTTGCTAGAATAACTTTATCGCGTCGTCCAGCAATTGCATTGGCAAGTATTCTCTCGCTATGTCCACACCCGTAATTGGCAGCTGTGTCGAAGAAGTTGATCCCCATTTCGAGTGCGTAGTGAATGGCGCGGATCGATTCTGCGTCATCCACCTGCCCCATACCATCGGGTTCCTTACTGCCATCTGCTTCAAGCCAGTCCCAAGGTCCGCCAATTGCCCAACCACCCAATCCCATTGCGCTTACTTCAAGATTACTGCGTCCTAAACGTCGTTTGAACATAGTGTCTCCAATTTCTATTATGACATGTAAACAGTTTTGTTTTCTAACCATCTAACGATTTACGTAGGCGCTCTTTGCAGGATAACCCATGCGTGGGCGGGGACAGCGATCCGTCCAACCAGAAAGGGCTAAGGCAAAGGAAATTGGTTGGGGTGTGCGCAGATAGGATGAGCGAGTCTCAAGCGAGCATCACCCAGAACAAGCGCGTTGGCGCTTGTTACCTCCAGTGTCAGGCACACACTTTGTTAGATGGCGGTTTTCTTACCGCATAACTCCCCAAAAGGTCAGACCTGCGATCAAGAACAGCAGGACCCATTGAGGAACTTGAAATACCTTTATTTTTTTGAAGACGGCAAGCAGTAAAAATGCCAACCCATAACCCAAGAATTGTATTGCCAAGAATTTTCCCATCAGAAGGTTTTGGTTGGTATCAACCGCCAAGATAAAAAGCATGATTGCTGAAGCGAACAAATGAATTGTAACCATATACCAAACTGCCCTCAATTCTGTCTTGGAAACTTGTTGTAAATCCGCCTTTATCAACGGGCGAATCGTTGTCACCTCACCAGCAATACTGTGAATCAAAGCGGTTATCGTGGTTAGAATGCCAGCAATGAGAAGTGAAATGTTCAAGTTTATACTCCGATTTTATTGATTTTCAGCCTGCGCCAGTCGAGAATGCGCTTGTAGTATATGCCAAGTTGCGATTGTTCCAAGGAAATAGACAATCCCGATTAATAGCGACGCAAGGGAGAAAATCAAATCTTGAGGTAAAACCGACTTTGGCGATTTAATCATCCACACAATTTGAGGGATGACGCCAATGCCACGCAATGTATATATGCTTGCAATGACAATTAGGCCAATGGGGAGAAGCGGTAGTCGGCAAATGAGTCCAGCCCCTGAAAAGGCATACAACCCCCAAACAGCAAAAATAACTGCAATTAAAAATGTTACCAATGCAGGTAAAGCAGAGCCGGCCATTGCCATTTGGGCCATCTCTTCACCGGCCCCGAAATATCTGTAAGCAGGTGCGCCGCCAAAAATGATGGCAATATGCAGTATCGCGATCGCAACGCTGAAGATACCACCCAAGATAAGCCAATATTTGCCTTGTATTTTCATACTATTTTCTCCTGAGGTATAGCCGTCTAACGGTTTGCGTAGGTCCCGCGTGTTCTCTGTGGGGTACCTGCGCTGGGGAGAACGCGGCTCTGCTTGGGAGCAGAAAAACTCGAAGCCGCGCTTCGCGAAATACTTGAAAATCCCGCACGTCGTCAGACCGCTCGCTCCGTGAGCAAAGCGAAACGGGGTGCATGCTTTGTTAGCCTGCTTTTTTCATTTTTATTTCTTATAATGTAATGCGACAACGCCAGAACGAAACGTTTTTGATCCAACAAGATTCAATTTAAGGTTCTCAACCGATTGGAACAAGCGGGGACCCTTTCCCGCAATAATCGGGTGAATGACAAAGTGATACTCGTCGATGAGATTCCATTCTGCGACTTGAGATGCGATGTTCAGTCCACCAATAAAAATACTTTTTCCTGGCTGTTGTTTTAGCTTAATGATCTCTTCTCGCAGATTGGAGTGGAAGAGCGTCGTGTTGTTCCATTCCACGCTCTTCAGCGTCGTTGAAAAGACAATCTTTGGCATGGAATCGAATGTACGTGCGAATTCGTTGATCGTTTTCGTTTCCGATTGATTCA
>CALFXA010000084.1 GCA_937928015.1 uncultured Anaerolineales bacterium
AACGCCACCGACACGCAGGATGTGCTGGACGTCTTCAATCAGTTGACCGCCATCCGCGAGCAGATCGAGCTGGTCAAGGGCCAGATGAAATACTACGAAGAGTCCGCCGCACTCTCGGCCATCAATATCAACGTCATCGCCGAAGCGACGGTCCAGCCGTTGGAGATCGCCGGCTGGAAACCCGCGGGCGTGGCGCGCGACGCCATCCAGGGTTTGATCAACTTCCTGCAGGGCTTCGTCGATTTCTTCATCCGCTTCTTCCTGCGCGACCTGTGGATCATCCTGCTGGTGCTGCTCCCGTTCTACGTGTTGTTCCTGATCGGGCGCGCGTTCTTCCGCCGCATCCGCAAGCCGAAGGCGGCCAAGTCCGCCCAGGTCGAAGAGACCAAGTAAGAGAGTCACCCGTTGGGGGCAGGCCGCAAGCCTGCCCCCTTTTTTGTTATATAATCACCGCGATGGAAAAACTTGCCCAGGCTGCGCAGACGCTTTTCAACATCCACCTCACGGGCCGACAGGTGATGTCGCTCATCACCTACGAGCGCGAGTTGATGGACTGGAACCAGAAGTTCAACCTGACCGCCATCCGCGAGATGGAGGCCATCCGCACCAAGCATTTCCTTGACTCGTTCTCGTGTGTGCTGGCCTGGAAGGCCAATCCGCCGACCCGCCTGGTGGATGTGGGCACGGGCGCTGGATTCCCCGGCTTGCCGCTCAAGATCCTGTATCCGAACCTGCAACTGACCCTGGTCGAATCGGTGGGCAAGAAGGCCATGTTCTGTCAGCATATCACGCGTGTGCTCGGCCTCGACGGCGTGGACGTGATCCAGGCCCGCGCCGAGACCCTCGGCCAGGACCCGAAGCACCGCGAAGCCTACGATTGGGCCGTGGCCCGCGCCGTGGCGCAGATGAACGTGTTGAGCGAGTTCCTGCTGCCGCTCGTCAAAGTTGGCGGGATGATGCTGGCTCAAAAAGGCGAAAGCGGACCCGCCGAAGCGCAGTCCGCGGAAGGGGCGATGAAGTTGTTGGGTGGACGCCTGAAACAAGTGATGCAGGTCAACCTGCCGGGTGTGGCCGATGACCGTTTCCTGATATTGGTGGAGAAGACCGCCGCCACGCCGCCGAAATATCCCCGCAAACCGGGTGTACCGGCCAAGACGCCGCTATAAAAAATCACACGGCCAGCATTGCTGGCCGTGTTGTTCAATGTCAGAAAAAATTACCGCGAAGCACGCAAAGATTTAAAAAATCTTCTTCGCGCGCTTCGTTGCTTCGCGGTTCAATTAAAAAACATCAACACGCCGCTTCGTCGACGACCGTGATCTTGTCTTCCTTGTTGGGGATCAGGCACAGAAATTCGAAAGGCTCCTCGCCTGTATTTTCATAAGAGTGGATCACGCCATCGGGAATGAAGACCACATCCCCGGCCTGGACGTGATGCGTCTCCTCGCCGATGATGATGGTGGCCTGTCCGCGCAGGACGTATTGCTCGTGCTCCACCGTGTTGGTGTGACGCGGCATCCCGCCGCCGGGCTGCATCGAGAACTTGCGCATGGCGAAGTTCGGACCCTCCTGCGCAGAGATGAGCACCTGGATGGTCGTGTCCCTGCCTGCGGCAACGTTCTTCGCCTCGACATCGGTTGTATGTTTAACGGTCATATCTGCCTCCGATCCAATTATCGCTTAATAGCAAAAGCCTTGTCAAAGAATTGTACCAGTCGTGTGGAATATTCCTCAGGTCGCTGGATGGGACCGTCGCAATGAGTAGCCTCGGGGATGACCCATGACTCTGCGTTGGAACCTGCGATCTGCGCGTAACGATAGGTATAAAAATCCCCTTCGCTGGCGCCTAGCAGCGGACTCTTCATTCCGCCGCCAACCAACATAATTGGTCGGGGTGCGATTTCTTTCAACAGTTCAACCATAGGCTCAGGTTGCATTCCCAGCCTGACGCTGTAGGCCCAATCCAGAAAATAATTGCTGAGTGTGATGGCTGCCATGAGCGGGTCTCTTGGCGTAGGCAAGTCCTGGGCTCGGATGGTGGAAGCACCGTCCGCCCACACGGCATCCAGCGCGGGGTTGAGGGCGGTGCTGTGCAGGGCGATATCCGCACCCGTGGAGCAGCCAGTGATGCCTACGTTGTCAGCGACTCCTCTTTCTGACAAAAAGTGAATTGCCCCATCCACATCGCGCGGATCTTCCCAGCCGTACGAGCGATGGTCGCCCTGGCTTTCACCCGAGGCGCGCTCATCGTACATCAGCACACCGTAGCCTGCGCCCACGAGTTGTTGAGCGAACCAGATCATGCCCGTGCGATTGCCGCCATAGCCATGCAGCAAGATGACCGTGGCCCCGTTCTGCGCGGGGACGTACCAGCCCGATAACATCAAACTATCCGTGCTTTTAAAACTGACGTCTTCCACGGCAAAACCCAGGTCCGCGGGGATGCTGACTTCGCTTGGAGTGGGCGCCATTTCAGTGAGCATGGTCAGGATGTCGCGTTCGAGCACGACGAACAGTGTCAAGCCGAACAGGAGACCAAGTCCAAATCCCAGTATCCGCAGCAGATACAGTGATATAAAACAAACGCGCCCGCCGAGTGTTGTCGGGTGGGGCGCTGGGTGTTGTGCTCTATATTTTGCAGACCGCCATATACGCATCAGAATGAAAAACAGGATCGACACGATGACGATGAGTTCTGCAACGGGCCAGTATCGTAACCAGGTCATATTTCATTCCTTTCTGTGATGGTGCCAGCATCCACGTTCCATACCCTGGCTTGCTGTACAAATTCGGGTGTGAACAGGCTTAGATCAGTAGTGGTGAACAGCACCTGCTCGGTCTCGCCAACGTATTGCAACAGGTCGGCGCGGCGTTGCGAGTCGAGTTCGGCCATCACCTCATCCAGCAGGATGACGGGCCACTCCTGCGTGCGCTCCTTCATCCATTGCACCTCGGCCAGTTTGAGCGCCAGCAGGGTCGTGCGTACCTGTCCGCGCGAGCCGTAGTCGCCCAGGTCAATGTTGTTGGCCAGGAAGCGCAACTCATCGCGATGCGGGCCGATGGTCGTCACGCCGCGCGCGATTTCCTCGCCGCGGATCTGCGTCAGCCGTTCGCGGAATCCCGCCTCGATGGTCTTCAGGTCCAAGCCCGAGCGGTCCACCACGGTATCGATCTTCAGGCCGAGCTGTCCGCTCGGTTTGGGCAGTGGATCGTAGGCGGGTTCATAGGCCAGCCGCAGGACCTCGGCTCCGCGCGTCAACTGCGAATGGACTCGTGCCGCGAAGCGCTCGATCTCCTGCACAGCCTGGATGCGCCATAGGATGATCTGCGCCCCGAGGCGGGCCAGCGTTTCGTCCCACACCGACAGTTGATCGCCGTTGCCCGGACGTTCGCTCAACGCCTTGAGCAGCGCGTTGCGCTGCGTGAGCGCCTGGTTGTATTCGCTCAACACGCGCGCATAAGCGGGGACCGTCTGCGCCAGCGCCAGGTTGAGATAACGGCGGCGGTCGTCGGGCGCGCCCTCGATGATCTGCGACATCTGCGGCACGAAGATGACCGCGTTGAAGTGGCCGATCACCTCGCTCATCGAGCGTTTCACGCCGTCGAGCAAAATTTCCTTGCGCAGGCGCTGCCCGTTGACCCCGGTCGGTTCGAGGATCAGGCGCACCTCCATGCGATGACTGCGTCCACCGCGTACATATTCCGCGACGAGGCGGGTTACCGCCAGCGATTCGCGCGCCGCTCGAAAGTTGACCAGTTGCCGGTCGGTGTGGGTTTGAAAGGAAGTGAACGCCGCCAGAAAATAGATGGCCTCCAGCACACTGGTCTTGCCCTGCGCGTTGTTGCCCGTTAACACAACAACCCGCCGGGGCAGGCTTACGTCCAGGCGGGTGAAGTTTCTAAAGTTGGTCAGCGAGAGATGCTTGAGGTACATGGAGCGGGGAGGAAGTTACCCTTCGGCTTCGACCGGTATCGGCTCGGTCGGCTTCCACACCTTGACGGCCCGGTCGGGGAAGAGCACACCGTTCAGGTGGTCGATCTCGTGCTGGAAGATGCGCGCCAGCCAGCCCTCAGCCTTGAGCTTGACGGGCTGGCCGTGGCGGTTGAGTCCCTTGATCTGGATGGCCGAGAAACGTTCCACTTCGCCGACCAGCCCGGGAATGGAGAGACAACCCTCTACGCCCATCTCGGTCTCTTCGGAAGTCTTGACGATCTCGGGGTTGATTACCGCAAACAATTTCTTGGGCAGTTCGACGATCTCGCCGTTCTCGTCCTCGACCTCGTCGCCGTACTCGACCACGATTAGCCGCTCGCCGATATTGACCTGCGGCGCGGCCAGCCCCACGCCGGGTGCTTCACGCATGGTCTCGACCATGTCATCGATCAGGGTCTGCAGATCGCCGTCGAATTTGGTAATGGGACGCGCCTTGCGGCGCAAAACAGGCTCGGGAAGGGTAACAATATTTCGAAGTGTCATTTCTTCTTACCTCTGGAAGTCCACCGATTTTACCCGCTTTTGTTCTTGTTGTCATAGTCGCGGCGGAACTCGTCCGCGTTCTGGTGGTAGGCGGCCAGCCATTCGGCCATGCGGTCGCGTTCGACGGCGACCTTGGCCTCGTTGGTCTTAGCGCTGCGGGCCATGCGGCGGCGGTCGATGTCCGACTGGACCGTGGCGGGGTCGATTACATCCTCGAAGGCCAACTGCGTCCCGCCCACGGTGATGTACACCGTCCCGTAGTTGAACAGGTTGCTCAGAATGCCCACACGTTTGTATTGCGTGCTGAGGATGTTCTCCAACTGGGCTGCGCGGCGTTCTTCCAGGCCGAAGGGCTTGCGGTCGATGTCGATGATCTGATCGTTGGTCACCTGGAAGATGTCGTTGCTCCAGTCCACCGCCTGCCAGCCCAACCAGATGAAGAAGGGAATCATCACGATTGGAATGGCTAGAAAGAGCGTGTCGACGGTGAAGCCTGTGTCCGACCAGAACAGGTTGCGCGCGGGGTCGGCGATCACGCCGATGGTATGGCTGATCCAGAAGACCGTCAGCACGAGGATGAAAACCAGCGGCTGCCAGGTCTGCTCGACGAGCACCATCCAGTGCTTGCGGTAGATGACCGTGTCGCCCATCTCATAACGCAGTTTGAGCGTATTGGAGGCCATGGCCCGCAGAATGGGATTGCGTGATTTGGGCGGCGGAGGCGGCGGGGGTGGCGGTTCGGGCTTCTTGGCGATGGGCAGGCCCAGGCGGGTGCGGATGGCGTTCTTCATGGCCTCTTTTTCGGTGCTGACCGCCACCTGCTTGGTGCGATTCCAGTATTCCTCGATCACCCGTGCAGCCTGAGAGGGCTGGGTGACGTTGTTGAAGGGAATTTGTCCCACGAAGGTGCGCACGATCACGTTTCCATAATCCAGCACACGGCCCCACATGTCTGTTTCCACGCCCACCGAGAGGATCGTGCTGAGCGGCGCCTCCTGGCGGCTGTCGTAGATGCCGACCACCTTTTCGAGCCAGACCACCCGCTCGTTGGTCACCACGTAGTAGTCGTTGCTCCAATCCAGGGCGCGCCAGCCCGCCCAGGCGATGTCCATTACCAGCGTGATGATGGCCAGGATGCGCGGCACGATGGAGATGGGACTCATGACCGCAAAAAAAGCCAGTGCAAGCGGCAGGAGCAACATGAACACGGGTGCTGTCAGCGACTGGTACAGCACGACCACATGCTTGCGCGCCAGAAAATAGACCACCTCGTTGGGACGCAGCCATTTGAAGTGCAGCAAGCGCGCCAGGGTGCGGCTGCGGATGGTGATATCCAGGTTGGATTTGAGCTTGGGATTCTTCTTGAGGATCTCGTGGAAGTTCGCCATCGAGACCGCCAGCACGCTGGTCGGCTGGAGCGCCGTGACGGTTGCTGAACGAGATCGATTCGAGACCAGGGCCATCTCGCCGAAGTAGTCGTTGGTCACCAACGTGGCTAGCAACTCTTCCTTGCGGTCCTTCCTGCGGACGATGCTGACCTTGCCCTTCGTGATGAGATAGAAGTTTTCGGGCTTGTCCCCCTGATGGAAGATCACCTCGTTCTCGGCATACTCATGCTCGGTGAAACGTTCCGCGATGTCGCGCAGGTGCTCCTCCGCGAAATCGTGGAACAGGTGGATCTTCTTGAGCAGGTTGATGCGGGACGGGATGTCGGTCACGGTTCGATTCTAGCACTAAATATCCCGCACGATGGCGCAGCCGAAGGCGGGAAACTCCTGCACCTCGGGTCGTCGACCTTCCAGCAGCGCCTCGACCGCCGCCTCGACGTAAAAGCGGGTCGGGATTTTCTGCCGAAAGGCCACATCGTCCACCGCGCCGCGATAGCGCAGGGTACCTTCCCGGTCGACGACGAAAGCGTGAGGTGTGGTCTGCGCTTCATATAAACTGGCGGCGGTCTGTTCCCTGTCCACCAGGACCCTGGGCAGGTGGCGCGTTGTAGCGGCCTCAGCCACCGCCTCGGCGGACTCGCTCCGATTCGCGGCGACGGTCAACAGCACCACCTCATCGTCCCATTGGACGAAGGCCGACATCAACGAGCGGTCGGTCCGCTCCGAGTGGGGGCATTCGCACGACCAGAAGTCCACCACCACGATTCGCCCGCGGTAGTCGCTCAGGCGGTGGGGACGCCCGTCGAGGTCGGGCAGTTCGAAGTCCGGGGCGGGCTGGTCGAGGTCCATGCGCGGATTATATCGCCGCCGTGTTACAATCCCGCCCATGAAAAAGTGGCAATTTTGGCTCGGGGTGCTGATCAGCATCTTCTTCATCTGGTTTTCGCTGCGCGGCCTTCATCTGGACCAGTTCTGGGACACGGTCAAATCGGCCAACTATTGGTGGCTGATTCCCGGCATCGGCGTGTATTTCATCGGCATGTGGATCCGGGCCTGGCGCTGGCATTACCTGCTGGGGCCGATCAAGAAGATTCCCACCAAGACCATGTTCCCCGTCACGACCATCGGCTACATGGGCAACAACATTTATCCCGCGCGCGCAGGCGAGGTGCTGCGGGCGGTCATCCTGAAGCGCAAGGAAGGCGTACCTGTCTCGGCCTCGCTGGCGACCATCATCGTCGAGCGCATCTTCGACGGCGTGGTGATGCTGGCCTTCGTGTTCGTCAACCTGTCCGAGCTTGCCAAGCTGACGGGGTCTTCGGGCTTCGTGGGCAACATCCAGCAGGTGGCGGTGATCGGCACGGGCGTGTTCCTCGGCGCGCTAGTGATCTTCCTGCTGGCGGCCATGTTCCCGCAGGTGACGGCGCGCGTCGGCGAGTGGTTCATCACCCGTCTGCTGCCCAAGCGCCTGCATGACAATGTCAGCGGAATCATGCACAAATTCCTGGACGGGTTGGCCTCGCTGCGCTCGCCGTTCAACGTGCTGATGGTCTTCTTCACCTCGGTTCTCATCTGGCTGCTGGAGACGGGCAAGTATTGGTTCGTGATGCACGCCTTCCCGTTCCAGGTCAGTTTCTTCGCGTTGATGCTGATGAACGGCATCGTCAACCTGGCCACGACCATTCCGTCGGCGC
>CALFXA010000085.1 GCA_937928015.1 uncultured Anaerolineales bacterium
GAGGTGGTGGGTCCCGCGGCGACGAATTTGTACTCCTTCGTGTCCAGCCCGCTGACGACGGGTCCGCAATGATAGATGATGCTGCCATTCAGCAGGGATTTCAATTCCTCGTAGATTTTCAGGTCGTCGCCTTGCGGCTCGCGCGTCTTCTTGACGAAGGTCTCGATCATCCACTTATGGGCGGCGTCGCGGCCGGTGACCATGATGCCCGAGAGCAGCACGGGTTCGCCGACCTTGAGTTCACGGATCACGTCATCGCTGATGGGGGTGGTAATTTGTCGCATGATGATTCTCCTGCCCACTAATCGTATTCGACCTGATCGCCCTGCACCGTCATCTTGCGGCGGCGGTAGGCCCAGCACATGTACGAGACCGAGACGAAATACGAGGCAGGCAGACGATGCAACCCGGTGATCTTCGTGTCGATGACGGTGGTCTGGCCGCCGAAACCCATCGGGCCGATGCCCATTGTGTTGGCTTCGTCGGTCAGGCGCTCTTCCAGTTCGGCCAGCTTCGGGTCCTCGTTGCGCGTGCCGATCTTGTCGAACAGCACCTCTTTGGATTTCGAGTACGAGGTGCCGCGGTCGCCGCCGATGGCCACCCCCAGGATGCCCGGCGCACAGCCCTGTCCCTGCGCCTTCTGGACGGCGTCCAGCACCACCTTGCGGACGCCCGCCAGGTCGCGGCCCGCGCCGAGGCTGTTATCGGGCAGCGAATACTGCCGCCCGACGTTCTCGCATCCGCCGCCCTTGAGCATCAACTCGATGGTCAGGGGCTGGTCGGGGTCCACTTCTTCGAAATGGATGGTGGGGAAGTCGTCGCCGCCCAGGTTGTTCCCCGTGTTCTTGTCGTAGATGGCGTCCACCGAATTAGGCCGCATATAGGACCGTTGGGTGGCCTCCACCAAAGCGGCGCGGACCTGGTCCCGCAGTTTGCGTGTGCTCCAGCCCTCGGGGTAATGGACGTAGAAGATGGGCGTGCCCGTGTCCTGACAGATGGGCGTGGAATTGGCGCGAGAGAGTTCCACGTTCTTGAGGATGGTTTCCAGCGCGCCGCGCGCCGCCGAGCCGGGCGCTTCCTTCTCCACCGACGCGCGCAGACGGTCTTCCACATCCTTCGGCAGGCTGCTGGACGTGCGGCGGATCAATTCGAGGATTTCATTCGTTAGATCACGCATGAGAGACTCCGATTCCTTTGGCTGAGTTTTTCATGATTACAGACGCGTTGTGCGGCGAAAAACTTAGTAACGATTATGCAAAGCTTTTCCGAAACGTCCTCTAGTATAATCCAATCAGAAATCCCTCGTGGAGGTAGCATGTCTGATAAGAAAATCCGTGTACTCGTCGCCAAGCCCGGCCTGGACGGTCATGACCGCGGCGCCAAAGTGGTGGCCCGTGCCCTGCGCGATGCGGGCATGGAAGTCATCTACACCGGCCTGCGTCAGACCCCCGAAATGATTGCCGAGGCCGCCCTGCAAGAGGATGTGGACGTGGTCGGCCTGTCCATCCTCTCGGGCGCACACATGGCGCTGGCCCCGCGCATACTGGACCTGCTCAAAGGCAACGGCCAGACGCACGTCAAGGTCTTCCTGGGCGGCATCATTCCCGACGAAGACCTGCCGCGCCTGAAGGAAATGGGCGTGACCGGCGTGTACGGCCCGGGTGCCAACACCGAAGACATCATCAACGACATCCGCGGCGCGCTGGCCGAAAAGGCTTAACCGCTGGTGACGCTGGCCGCATCCATCCTGGCCGGTGACAGGCTGTCGCTGGCTCGTCTGTTGACTCAGGTCGAGAACGACTCGCCCGCGGGCCGCGCCGCGCTAATGGAGCTTTTCCCGCACACAGGACGGGCGCACCTGATCGGCGTGACGGGCGCGCCCGGTACGGGCAAGTCCTCGCTGGTCAACCAACTGGCCCTGCACTATCGCAAACAGGCGGACAAGCGCGTGGCCGTTGTGGCTGTGGACCCATCCAGCCCATTCACGGGCGGGGCGGTGCTGGGCGACCGCGTGCGCATGCGTGACCTGAGCGGCGACCCGAACGTCTTCATCCGCTCGATGGCTTCGCGCGGGTCGCTCGGCGGGTTGGCCCAGGCCACCGCGGGCATGGTGCAGGTCTTCGATGCGGCGGGCTTTGACGTGATTCTGATCGAGACCGTGGGCGCGGGCCAGAGTGAAGTGGACATTGCGCGTCTGGCGCATACCACCCTGGTGGTGGAAGCGCCCGGCCTGGGTGACGATATCCAGGCCATCAAGGCGGGCATCCTTGAGATCGCCGACATTCTGGTAATCAACAAAGCCGACCGTCCCGGGGTCGAAAATACCGAGAAGGCATTGAAGTCCACGCTGGAACTGGCCCACCCCACCCAGCGTGTTTTTCACCATCATGGACGTTACTCCTACGCGACCGTCGAAACGCCCTTCGATGCCAAGTTGTGGATTCCGCCCATTCAGAAGACGGTATCCACCGAGGGCAGGGGCATCCCTGAACTGGTCGAGGCCATCGCCCGTCACGCGGAGCACCTCCGCACGAGCGGAGATTGGGCCGCTCGCGAGCGAGCCAGGCTTGAGGTCGAGTTGGAGATGTTGATTCAGGAGGCGCTGGTCGCTCGTTTCCGTGAGGACGTCCCGCCGCAGCAATTCCGACAGGTGGTGGATCGAATGGTGCAACGGGATGTGTCGCCGTGGGAGGCGGTCCAGTCTTTGTTGAACGGGAGGTCGAAGTGAGTATCATCTATGGAGAGCGCGTGCGTCTGCGCGCCGTCGAGCGCGAGGATGTGCAAAAGTTCCAGGTCTGGGTCAACGACCCCGAGGTGACGCGCGGACTGACGCTCTACCTGCCCATGTCCACCCTCGACGAGGAGAAGTGGTTCGAAGGGCTGCAAAACCGCGACCCAAATCAGAGGCCGATGTCCATCGAAATCAAGGACGGCGACGGCTGGAGGCTGATCGGCAACTGCGCGGTGTTCGACCTGGATTGGGTCGCCCGCTCGGCAGAACTGGGCATCATGATCGGCGAGAAATCGGTCTGGAACCAGGGCTACGGCACCGAGGTCATGACGCTGCTGTTAAAGCACGGCTTCGAGACCTTGAACCTGAATCGCGTCTGTCTGCGCGTGTATGCGGAGAACGCCCGCGCCCGCCGTGCCTACGTCAAGGCAGGTTTCGTGGAAGAGGGCTGCCTGCGTCAGGCAATGTTCAAACACGGTCGTTACGACGACGTCATTCTGATGAGCGTGCTGGCTTCCGAGTGGGCCGCGCGCAAGGAGAGTTGATGACATCTCATACTCACCATGATTTGAAGGTGTACGGCGGGATCAAGATTTACGCCGGCGAGGGTTCCCCCGAACTGGGCAAACGGATCGCCGACTACCTCGGCCAGCCGTTGAGCGACCGTCAGGTGATCGAGTTCCCGAACGAGAATCTGTTCGTCAAACTGGGTGGCAGCGCGCGCGGACAGGATGTGTACGTCATCCAGACCACGGCCTCGCCCGTGCACAAGAACCTGATGGAACTGCTGATCATGATCCAGACCCTGCGGCTGGACTCGGCGGCGCGCATCACGGCGGTGGTCCCGTACCTGTGCTACGGCCGCTCGGACAAGAAGGACCAGCCGCGCGTCCCGATCACGGCCCGTCTGGTGGCGGACATGATCGAGGTGGCGGGCGCCGACCGGTATATGACCTTCGACCCGCACGCGGGTCAGCTCCAGGGCTTCTTCTCCATCCCCGGCGACGTGCTGACCGCCTCGCACCTGATCGTGGAGCACATCAACTCCCGCCTGCGCCCGTCCATGAAGGACCCCGTGGTGGTGGCCGTGGACCTGGGCTTTGCCAAGAAGGGCCGCAACTACGCCGCCGACATGGAGATGCCGATTGCCTTCATCGAGAAGCGCCGCATCGGTAACGAGGCCAAAGCCGAGGCCCTGACCCTGATCGGCGACGTGAAGGACCGCGACGTAATCGTCGTGGACGATGAAGTGGATACGGGCGGCTCGGTGCTGCAGGCCGTGGATGTGGCCAAGAAGAACGGCGCGCGCGATGTGTATCTGGCCTTCGTCCACCCGATCTTCTCGCGCAAAGCGGTCGAGCGGTTGGTGGCTTCACCCGTCAAGCACATCATCACTACCGACACGGTGCCGATTCCGCCTGAGAAGATGAGCCTCCTCGATGGGCGTATCACCATCCTGTCGATCAGCGAAATGCTGGGCGAGGTCATCAAGCGTGCCCACGAAGGCCGCTCGGTCGGCGAGATGTTCAACGAGTAGAAGCATTGCAAGTTGAAAGGTCGAAAAGTTCAACCTGCAATCTTCAAACATTCAAACCTGAAATCATATGCCTGAACTTCCCGAAGTCGAGACCATTGCCCGCGGACTGCGGCCCCATCTTGTCGGGCGGACCATCCTGTCCGCGGACCTGCGCTGGGCGCGCACGCTGGCGACTCCTTCAGCGCGGAAATTCCGCAAGCAGATTCAGGGTCAGCGCATCGAGGAGGTCGGCCGCCGCGCCAAGTTCCTCAGCCTGCGCCTGACGGATGATCACCTGTTCGTCCACTTGCGCATGAGCGGCGATTTGTATATAAAAGAGGCGGACGCCGCGCCCGAAAAACACGACCGACTGATCCTGACTTTATCCCCTCTCCCGCGGGGAGAAGGACAGGAGAAGTTGGTCTTCAACGACACCCGCAAGTTCGGCCGCGTGTGGCTGACGGCGAACCCCGACGAGGTGTTGGGGGATCTCGGTCCCGAACCCTTCAGTGACGAGTTCACGCCGCAATGGCTGTATGAGAACCTGCACGCGCGTCACCGCCAGCTCAAGCCGCTGCTGCTCGACCAGTCTTTTCTCGCGGGCTTGGGCAACATCTACACCGACGAGGCTCTGCATCGGGCGAAACTACACCCGCTCGCCGCATCCGACTCGGTGAAACGGAAACAGGCCGAGGCGTTGCACGAATCCATCCGCGCCGTGTTGAGTGAGGGCATCCGCCGCAACGGCGCCAGCATCGACTGGGTCTATCGCGGCGGCGAGTTCCAAAACTATTTCCGCGTGTACGGACGGGAGGGCGAGCCGTGCCCTGTGTGCGGCACGCCCATCCAAAGACTGCTGGTCGGTCAGCGCGGCACGCACATTTGTCCGCATTGTCAGAAAGTGGAGTGAAGTATGAATCTCAGTAACCTGTGGATCGTCGTCACGGTGGTGGCCCTGTTGAGCGTTTTCTTCGGATACGGTTTCGGCTGGTTCGAATGGGGCCGCAAGCTCAAGGAATATGAGTCGGGCGAGCGCCAGAAAGCCGTCGAGGCGAAGGAGTCGCCTACACTGCCCGCTGCGCGGCAGGAGGACCCCGCCCTGTTGACCCTGCGCGACGTGAAGGGCCGCCTGCGCCTCGAACTCGAAGGCCAGACCGTGGATGCCGAGAGCATGTCCCCCGAGCAGCGCAGGCGGTTGATTGACGTCGTCTCGCGCATGCGCCCGTGGATCGATGCCCGCGCCGCCGCCCCGACGCCTGCGCCTGTTCCCGCGCCCCAGGCCGTTTCGCCCACCCCTATCGCTGCGCCGACTCCCGCCCGTCCCGCGCCCGCCAAGAAGGAAGAGACGCTCGCGCCGCAGTCCATGGTGGCGCAGATCGACGAGATCCTGCAGAAGAACATGGTCGGCACCCCACTGGAGAAGATGGGCATCAAACTCACCGAGACCCCGGGCGGTGGAGTGACGGTCACGGTCGGCCTGAACCGCTATGCGGGGGTCGGCGAAGTACCCAGTCCCGAGATCCAGGCTGCCATCCGCGCCGCCATCGCGGAATGGGAAAAGAAGTTCACGCCCGGGTAATTCCATCGAGCGCAAACAAAAACTGGACACGAGGCCGTGTCCAGTTTTGATTCCTGTTCAATCTTCGCGCTTGTGTCTCGCAATGAGGATCGGCCCGTGGATGACGCTCGCTACCTCGGCGGCCACGTTGGGGGCGTACATTTGCCGCAGGGCGCTCGTGCTGTACGGCGATCCCATGCAGACCAGGTCATATTCCCCGGTCTTGATTTCGGACAGAATCTCTTCCACGATATTGCCTTCGCGCACCTTCACCTCGGCGGTCTGACCGGCCGCCTGGGCCATCTCCACGCCTTTGCGCAGCGCGCGTCCGATGGGCGTCTCCGAGTCGACCAGGTGCTCGGCGCTCTTGATGACTTCGCGCACAGTGGGGTAGTCCAAATCCATGGGCGGGATGACATGCAGCAACGTGATGTGCGCCTGCACCAGCCCCGAGAGGCGCACGGCCAGATTCTCGGCGGTCACCTCGTAGCCCAATCCGCCTACGCAGATCAATGCCCTGCGCAACGGCAAACGCGACTCGGGCACGTACAGGATCGGCCCACGGATATGTTCCATCAGAGGGTGGATGGAACGTCCTGTCAGCCAGCGGCGGATTTGTGGGCGGCCAAGCGGCCCTATGACGGTGATGAAATCGCCCGTCTGAACCCTGCGCGGGATAACCTCCTCCGCATCCCCGTTCTGGACCTCAAGGCTGTACGTCAGCTCGTTGCGCTCGAACACCTCGACGGCGCGGCTGAAGACGTCCTCCAGCGGGTGATGGTCGTCGATCTGGGCGGGATTCAGCGTCTCGGTTACGCCCAGCAGGTTGACCTTGAGGTGTAGAGTACCTCCCAGCCACGCCCCATACTCGATGGCGGGCCAGGTTCCCTTAAATCCATTGGTGGCGATCAATAATTCCACGGCTCAAACTCCACTCCGAAACAAAATCACGCCGAGGATGCCCGCTCCCAGCAGGACCAGCGGCGAAGGAACGTTGAAATAAAAAGCCACCGCACTCAGGGCGGCGATCAGCAGGGTGCGGCGGTTGAGACTCTTCTTGCTGCTCGTGCGGAAGAGTTCCCAGGCCACCACCACGATCAAAGCGGCCACGGCGGGACTCATCCCGGTCACGAAACCCTGCATCCAGTTCTCGTGCTGGAACTGTTGCAGCACGGAAGCCACGATCAGCATCATCACCGTGGGCGGCAGGATCGATCCCAGCAGCGCTGTCAGCACACCGGGGATCCCGCCCGCCGCAAATCCGACGAACATGGCTAGCTTGAGCGCCTCGCTGCCCGGCAGCACGTTGGAAAAGCCGACCGCCTCCACGAATTGCGACTCGGTCATGATCTTGCCGACCGCTTCTTTGTAGAGGAGCCCGACCGAGGCTGGACCCGATGGTGAAAGCAGATTCACCTTGAGGAACATCCATAGCAGGCGCACCCAGACGGAAAACTTGGACTGGTTCATGAAAGGAAGAACACCCCGATAATGCCAGCGATCAACACGACCAATCGCTCGGGCGCCTTAAGCAGCATGGCCACCAGACTGACGATGCCGATGGCAATGCCTGCCCAAGTGGTGCCGCCGCCCTTCTCGAAGATCTTCCAAGCGGTGAAGAGCATCAGCACTGAAATGGCGGGCGCCAGCCCCTCGACGAAACTCTGCACCCAGACCTCGCGGCGCAGACGGTGCAGGATCATCGTCACGCCGAGGATGATGACCGTGGGCGGCAGGATCGAGGCCAGCAGGGCTACCAATCCGCCGGGGATGCCGGCCACCGCGTAGCCGACGTACATAGCCAATTGGAGCGCATCACTGCCCGGCAGCACGGAGGACAGCCCCACCGCCTGCACGAACTGGGCTTCGGTCACCATCTTGCCGACCACCTCGTGGTAGAGCAGCCCCACCGAGGCGGGACCCGAGGTGCTGAGCAGGTTGACCTTGAGAAAGGTCCAAAAGAGTTGGAGAAGAATGTCCATAATCCTTTGAAGTTAAAGCGATTTGACCAGGTACAGTTCACCGCGTTCAAAGCCACGATCCAGGTAATACGGACGCGTGCCGATTGCCGAGATGACGGCCATGCGACGGTAACCATGCGCCTTCGCCACGGCGTCCGCCTCCTGCAACAGGCGCGTTCCCAGGCCCGCGTGCTGTGCCGCCCCAACTTGTTCCGCGCCGACGGGCAGCGACTGGCCGTAGACATGCACCTCGCGGATGAGCGCCGCACCGTCCAGGTCGCGCAGACCGGTTTTGGGTGAATCCGCATTGGGCAGCGACAAACGGATGAAGCCCGCCAGCCCGTCGTCGGGTGTGATGAACGAGATGAAATGCTCCTCTGCCGTCCCCGTTTGATAGACCAGGTCGTCCAACCGCAACTGGTCGGCGCTGACGGGTTTCCCGCGCACCTCGCGGCAGCGGACGCACTCACAGCGGGTACCGCGCCGCTTCATCTCATCGTGGATGTCCTGTCGCAGACTGGTGCGGCGATTGCCCTCCACCACGTTGTTGGACGGGATGTCGCGGATGACGCGGTTGACGCGGCAGTAGCGCGGGATGCCCGGCTTGACGTCGGCGATCAGGTCGATCAGTTCCTGCGTGGTGTAGGGTGTGAACTCGCCGCGCTGCCAGTATTCGTACAACTCGGCGTTGGCGAGCAATTGATTCGGGTAGATCTTGATCTCGTCGGGACAGAAGCCATCCCACAGGCGGGCGAAATCGGTACGGTCCGATTCGGGCGTCGCGCCCAGCAGGTTGGGCATCCAGTGCAGCACGATCTTGAATCCCGCCGCGCGCAGCAGCGCTACCGCCTTGCGCGTGGACTCGACGTCGTGCCCGCGTTTGTTGATCTCCAGAATGTGGTCATCCAGGCTTTGCGCGCCCATCTGCACCTTGGTCACGCCGAGATAACGCAGCCAGCGCAATTCGTCGGGCGTGATCTCATCGGGGCGGGTCTCGATGACCAGGCCTACATTGCGATGCGGGGCATCCTCATTGAGGGCTTGCGACTCGGCCAGGCTGCCATCCGTCCCCCCATTTTGTTCTACCAAATGGGGGGATGCCGAAGGCAGGGGGGTATTCATCGCGTCGAAGCAGCGCTGGATGAACCACTCCTGATAATCGCGCCGATACGAGGACCACGTCCCACCCAGAATGAGCAGCTCGATCTTGTCGGTCGGGTGGCCGAGATTTCCCAGCGAGGCCAGGCGCGAGGCCACCTGCGCGTACGGGTCGAAGTTGTGTTCGAGTCCGCGCATGGCGCCCGGTTCGTCGGGCAGGTAACTCTTGGGCATGCGTACGTCGGTGGGACAGAAGATGCACTTGCCCGGGCACGGATACGGCTTGGTCAGCACGGTGACGGTGGTCACCCCCGAGAGTGTGCGGACCGGCTTCATGCGGATGCGCTCCAGCAAGGTTGCATCTTCTTCGATCAGGTCATCGTCGACCATCTGCTGATAGGCCGCCACCAGCATGGCCTTGCTCAGGTAGCCGCCGCCGGGTGCGGGGAACGAGCGCAGGGCACGCATCACGTCCTTGCCAGCGCGAACTTGCTCCAGCACGCGTTGGGCCAGATCGAGTCTTTCGGGAGTCAGCGCCTGACGGGCGCGCCAGAGTTCCTGACGCTCCGAAAGGTTCATTTTGCTTCCCCGTTCAAGGCGGGTTGCAGCACGAAGTCGGGACGGGCTTCGGTCAAATTCTTCTCGAACAGTTTGGTGTGCAGCCCACACTCGGTCTTGCCACGGCCCGCCCAACGTCCTGCGCGGTCGTCATCGTCCACGCCGACGGCCACCGTGCAGGGCGCACAGCCCACGCTGCGATACCCCTTGTCGAACAGCGGATGCTTCGGCAGGTCGTGTTCTTTCATGTAAGCCTGCACATCCTGACGGGACCAGTTCAACAACGGATTGACCTTGACTAGGCCATCTTTTTGCAATTCCAAAATTTGCGCGCCAGCCCGCTCGAAGGTCTGGTCGCGGCGGATGCCGCTGATCCAGGCCTTCACTCCCTGCATGGCCTTTTGCATCGGGATGACTTTGTGGATGAAACAGCACAGGTTGGGGTCTTCCACGGGCAGGCTACGCACGCGCTGACGCACGAACACATCCCAGCGCGAGTCGCGGTACAGGTCCACCACGTTCAGGTTCCATTTTTGGGCCAGCTCCTCGCGGAACATGAGCGTCTCCCAAAAATGATAGCCCGTGTCGAGGAACAGGATCGGCAAATCGGCGCGGATGCGCGAGGCCATGTGCAATAACGGCAGGCTTTGCGTCTGGAACGACGAACTGAGCGCCACATCAGGCCAAAATGAATCAACCGCCCAGGCGATGATCTCCTGCGGCGTTCTGGTTTCGAATTCTTGGGAGAGGTCTGCGATCTCACTGGCTGAAAACATGTCGGCATTATACCCGTTATAATCACCGCATGAATTCAGACACCGCCGCGCGCCTGATCGCGCTCAACCGTGAGTTCTACGACCGCTTCGGGGAGGATTTTTCCGCCACGCGCGGACGTCTCCAGCCCGGCGTGATGCGAATTTTGGATTCCCTGCGCGGCGACGAGTCGATCCTTGACCTGGGATGCGGAAACGGCGAACTGGCCCGCGAGCTGGCCCGTCGTGGACACCGCGCCCCCTACCTCGGCCTGGACTTCAGCCTGCCCCTGCTACGAGCGGCCGAGTCTCCGCTGGGAGGGATTCCGCTGCCTGCGGACTTTCAGGCGACCTTCCGCGAAATGGATTTGACCCAGTTCTCGGTGGAAAGCGGGAAATGGCCGCTCATCACGGCCTTTGCCGTCTTCCATCACATCCCCAGCGACGAGATCCGCCTGAGATTATTCCGTGCCATCCACGATTTGCTGACGGACGATGGCCGCTTCATCCTCTCCAACTGGCAGTTCCTCAACAGCGACAAGCTCAAGGCGCGCATCCAGCCCTGGTCCGCGGCGGGACTCTCCCCCGCCGATGTAGACGAAGGCGATTATCTGCTCGACTGGAAGCGCGGCGGGACGGGCCTGCGCTACGCCCATCACTTCTCCGCGGAGGAACTCTCCGCGCTGGCCGAGCAGACGGGGTTTCGCGTGGCCGATTCGTTTTTGTCGGACGGGGATGGGGGAAGGCTGGGCTTGTATCAAGTCTGGATTAAAAACGGAGCGCGGACTTAAGTCCGCGCTCTTGTTTTTTTATGTCACATTATTCGGGTTGACGATGTATTGCCACCAGTTGTTGTGGATTCCGTTCTTGCGTCCCGCCACGCGCGGCAGGTGATTCAGCCACCATTGGTGATGCGCGCGGATGTCGCCGCCGCCCCAGTTGAGGTTGTTCACGTCGCGGACGTCACCCTTGAAGTTGGGGAAATTGTTCAGCCAATCGAAGCATTCGCTCTTGACGACGGTCGGGCTGTCCCATTCGTAGTCGCGGGTGCTGTTGGGCGCATAGTGGATCGTGCCGATGGCGGCCCTGCCCGGGGTGATCTTCTCGTAGCGCGTAAAGCGCGCCCACAGGTTGGCGTCCCCGCTCAGCTTTTCGAAGGTCTTGAGCAGAATCGACTCGCAGCGATGCCCGAACGACTCGAGCATCTCGCCGATGCCGCGCTCGTAGGAAAAGCCCATCACCACGAAGCGACGTTTGCTGGCTTCCGTGTTTTTCATGGCGGGGGAATTGCACCAGAAGGCGGCCGGTCCGCCCATAGTGGATTCGTAGAAGCCTGCATGCGGGAACCCAAAGACCCACACCTCGTCGATCTCGTTCTGCGCCACGCGCTCCAGTACCTTGAATTGGGCCAGCAGGGCGTTGTAATCCACTTCCTGCGGCATGTGCGGAGCAGACTCGCCGCGCAGCACCGCCAGGTAACTCTGCGGCGTGTAGCGGAAGCCGTCGGTCTTGGCGGGGAACTCGTCCACGTCGATGCGTTCGGCGATTTGATAGCGCGCCATCCCGCCGCTGGTTTTGAGCAGGTCGGCCATGAAGCCGGTGATCAGGTCCTCGGTGCGGTACCAGCCTTGTTGCTGGGAGAGTTTCTTCCCCGAAGCGGAATCCATCACCGGGTCGTAGACGATGACCAGCACACGGCTGACGGTGATCTGCGCGGGTTCGTTGGAACTGTCCGATGGGCGGGTGGGGACAGGTGCGGGCGGCGTGGATGATTTCTTCGCCCCGAACAAAGCCAACAGCGCGTCAAAGAACTTGTTCATGTAATCTCCCGTCTACGGCATCTCTGTCGTGTAATAGACCTGGTCTCCCACGGCCAGAAACAGGATGTGGTTCGGACTGGTCGTCATCGCGCCGATGAAGCCCGAGGGCACGGACCCCGCCACGGGGCGGAACTGGTTTTGCAGTTCGAGCGAGGTCGGCGACAGGCGCATCACCACCTGGTTGTCGGCGTCGAGCAGCAGGATGGTCGGGTCGGGCGGGACGGTATAAATCATCTGTGTGAAGTGCGCCTGCGCGAACAGGTTGGAATCCCGCAGGGCGGGGAAGGGATTGACCAGGGTCAACTCCTGACAGGTGGTCGGGCGCACGTCCAGGCGGCTGTACGAACAACGCGTGAGGTGACCGTCGGCGTGCAGCACGTACAACTCGTCGGCGCGCACGGCCAGGTCGATTCCATCCTGGAGGCTGGGCACCTGCGAGCTGAAGAAGAAATAGGGCAGATCGACGAACTCGCTGTCCTTGCCGGTGTAGACCCACACTGCGTTCGCGGGGGAATCCAGCGCATACAGGTTTCCGCTATCGAGCGTGACGGCCTTGAGCAGGCCCCAGTTCGTGTTCGGGGCGGGAAGCGGCTTGGCCACGGGCACCTGGTTGGGCGCGCAATACAACAGGTTGCCAGCCCCATCCACGCCCAACAGGGTGGCATTGGCCATGTTCATCAACGGCATGGCCAGGATATCTTGCAGCGGCCCAACCTTGTAGCTGCCGTACTCGCCCGGCTTGCAATTGAAGGTCTTGTCGATCTGGAAGTTTCCGTTGGCCGAGATGCTGGCACGCAACACCTCGCCAGTCTTCGCGTCCAGCAGGTACAGGTCCGACTCGGTGGCGGCCATGCGGCTGATCTCGATGCCCAGTCCATTGCTGAAGGCGGCCTGGAACTTCAGGCGGCGCACTCCCTGTAACTGGTCGAGTTTGCCGTTGGCCTCCTCGCGCAGCATGCGGGTCTCGTCGGTCTTGCGATAGGACTCGGCCTTGTCCACATACAGCAGTACCTCGCTCCAGGTGTTGCTCTGCATGACCGGGTCGGCCTGGCTGGCGGCTGTCTTGCGGGCGTTGTAGGCCTGCGCCAGGTAGGTG
>CALFXA010000086.1 GCA_937928015.1 uncultured Anaerolineales bacterium
CGACCACCGAGATCTACACTCTTTCCCTACACGACGCTCTTCCGATCTCAAAGATGAGCGGGGATAATCTTGGCTTGCAAAAAAACATCCCCGCCCAACGGCGGGGATGTTTCGTTGATAGAGAAAGCCTACGGCGCAGGCGTGGAAGTGACCGTCGGCTCCAGGGTGGCGGAGGTAGCGTCAGCCGAGGGTGTGGGAGCAACCGCCGCCCCAGGTTCGCTGACAGGAGCGCCGGCGTACACCAGCGGTCCCTTCTCGGGAACGTCGGCGGGGCGACCCAGCGGCATGAGCGGACGCCCGATGGTGGATTGCCCGTTCGGGCCATAGAGCATCTTGAACATCAGCGCATCCTCCCACACGCCGCCGCCCAGGATGTCATTGCCCTTGGCTTCGCCGTTGGCACGACCCGAACCCGCCACGATTCCCGCGTAGGAACTCAGGTCCATGTTCTTGACGGCCACCTTCAGATCAGGCTGATGGCAGGAGGCGCAGGCCAACGCGCCCGGATACCACAGACTCGATTCAAGGAACAGCGGCTGGACATCTTTCTTGAACGTGCCTTCGCAGGTCGCGCCCTTGACGTCGGTGAAGGTGAACTTGTCGTTCTCGGGGTAGCCCGCATTGACCCATGCGCCGATCAGGTCCATGGCCGCGATCTGGCACTTGTTGAAAGCCGTCTGCGCGCGGGCGCGGTCGGGAGCAGGCAGGGTGGCAGGCAACAGGGTCGGGATGGGCGTGCGGTACACGTAGGCCTGTCCACGGGTGCAGTTGAGCGTAAATCCACACGCAGACACATAGGCGAAACTGATAAAGCTCACTACCACGAGCAGGAACAACACGATCGTGGTGTAGATGAACGTGCGGACGTCGTTTTTATTTTCGGACATCTTGACTCCTCCCCTACTTCGGAGCGGCCAGCGTGCGGATGAAGTTGACCAAGTCCCAACGGTCGCGCACGGTCAGGTTCTCGTTCATGGGCGGCATACGCCCCAGCACGCCGTTCGAGATGGTCAGGAACAGCGAACCGTCGCTTTTGGATTGGGTCACATCCAGCGTCAGGTTGGCGGGCTTGTTGACGATGTTGGCCGCAATCGGGCCGTTGCCCTGCCCACCTTCGCCATGACACATCTGACAATTGATCATGAACAGTTCCCGTCCGCGCGCAATGGATACTTCGTCAGCGGTGACGGGGTTTTCGGGCGCGCCCATGTTGGGGATCGAGAGCGGACCCTCAACGGGGATCGAACGGGCGGGCACCACCAAAGGATGTTCCATCGGTTTGTAGGCGGGCTGGATCTCCATGAACGTGACCCAGTCGACCTTGATCACGTCGAAGGTGAAGAGCGACAGCACGGCAAAGGCCACGCCCAGAACGGCAAAGACGCCGAGCAGTTGTTTGAACAGTCTCATAGGGGTTGAGCCTCCGCGGCCTCGACCTTCTCGGCGCCGAGGGCGGTCATGGCCTTGGTGATTTTTTCAGAGTCCTCCTGCGAGCAGGAGAAGAACACGCCGATCTTGCCGTCGCTGATCTCGGGCACGTAGTGCATCGGGCGATAGGACGGGAAGTAGCTATCGAGGAACACACCCAAAAAGGTGGACAGCAGCAGGCCCAACATGGTCATCTCGAAGAGGATGACCACGCTCGGCGGGCCGGGGATGAAGGCCTGGCGTCCCACCTGGATGGGATACGCGGAAGGCGTGCCGAAGGCGAGGAACGCACCGATGAAAAAACCAGCCACGGCGCCGCCCAGGGCCAGCCGCGGGACGTTGGTCCACTGGCGGGGACGGCCAAGCATGGCCTCGGTCACAGGCACGCCTGAGATGACGTTCATCTGGTCGTCAGCGACGCCCAAACCACGGAGCTGCTCAATCGCATCGGCGGCAGGTTCGAGGTCGGGGAAGATTGCCATGAGGGATACGTTGGTAGTCATGGGATGACTCCTATTCCAATTCACTGACCGTCACAACGGTCTCGCGGCCGTAGGTCTTGAGCGAGTGGGCCATCTGGCCTTCCTGCACTTCCCAGACCGGGATGAGCGGGATCAGGCGTGAGGCGCCCATATACAGCAGGATGAAGAAGGCCACTGTGCCAATGCCCAGGAAGACCTCCACGCCGGGCGTGTACATGCGCCAGGTGAAGGGCATGCGGTTGATAGTCAGCGAGATCGGGATGATGATGTAGCGTTCGAACCACATGCCAACGTTGATCAAAAGTCCGACCCCGAAAAGCAGCCAGGGGTTGGAACGCCACTTCTTGTTCCACAGCGTGGCCCACGGGATGACCACGTTGAAGACCAGCATGGCGAACCACATCCAGCCGAGCGGGCCGCCTTCATGGAAGTGCAGCAGTTGCTGAGTCCATTTGTCGCCGCCGTACCACTGGACCATGTAGTCGTTGAAGAAGAAGTAGGCCCAGGCCATCGAGACCAACAGCATCAACATGCCGAGCGCCTCGAAGTGTTCGCCGCGGATGAAGTACTTCATGTGCTTCATGCGGCTCTGGACCACGGCCAGGACCATGGCGACCGCGCCCATGCCCGAGTGCAGCGCGCCGACCACGAAGTACGGGCCGAAGATGGTGGAGTTCCAACCCGGGCGGGTGGCGGCAGCGAAGTCCCAGGAGACGATGGTGTGCACCGAGAACATGACCGGGATGATCGCGAAGGCGAAGATGTTCATCGCATTGCGCAGGTGGGTCCACTCGCCTTCGGTGCCGCGGAAGCCCAGGGCTAGTACGCGGTAGAAGGTCTTCTGCCAGGTGCCATCGGGCGTGCGGTCGCGCGCCATCGCCAGGTCAGGGATGAGCGGCAGGAACAGGTACATCGTGGACGAAAGCAGGTAAGTGGTGATGGCCAGCAGGTCCCAGGAGAGCGGCGAGTGGAAGTTCGGCCACAATCCGCGCTGATTGGGGATGGGCATCAGCCAGTAGGAGAGCCAGACGCGGCCCATGTGCATGAAGATGCTGAAGCCCGCCTGAACCAGACCGAAGGTGGTCATCAACTCGGCGGCGCGGGTGAACGGACGGCGGAACTCAGCCTTGAACACGCGCAGGATGGCAGAGATGAAGGTACCCGCGTGGCTGATGCCGATCCAGAACACGGTGTTGACCAGGAAGATGCCCCAGTACGACGGGCGGTTGACGCCCGCCACGCCCAGGCCGTTGGCAATCATGTAGCCCCAGGCGCCGAACAGGAAGACCGCCACGATCACGCTCAGGATGCCGAAGACCACCCAGAACTTCCACGAGGTGGTGTGCATCGACTCCATGACCATGTCGTTCATCTGTCCGCGCGGAAGCGGATCAAGCATCAGGTGCTGTTCGCGCAGGTGCGCGACGTGATCCTGGGCGTGGTCGTGATGTTTTTCAGTAGATGTCATGGCTAGCCTGCCTTGAGGTAGGTGACGGACGGCAGCGTGCCGAGTTCTTCGAGCATGTGGAAGCCGCGCGAGCCGCGTGCCAATTTGCTGACGGCGCTCTCGGGGTCGTCAATGCGGCCAAAAACGATGGCGTCCGCGGGACAGGCCTGGGCGCAGGCGGTGGTGAACTCGCCGTCGGCGATCTCGCGGCCCTCGGACTTGGCCTGATCCTCGGCGCGGTGGATGCGCTGGATGCAGAAGGTGCACTTCTCCATCACGCCGCGGCGGCGGACGGTCACATCGGGGTTGAACTGGTTGGGCAGCGGCTCAGGGCGTTCGAAGTCGCGCCAGTTAAAGGAGCGCACCTGGTAGGGGCAGTTGTTCGCGCAGTAGCGCGTGCCCACACAACGGTTATAGACTTGCAGGTTGAGCGCCTCAGACTGGCTGTGCACCGTCGCGAAGGCGGGGCAGACGGGCTCGCACGGCGCGTGTCCGCACTGCTGGCACAACATGGGCTGGTAGGGCGTCATCTTGATCTCGGGGAACTCGCCCTCCCAGAAGCGCTCGGTGCGGATCCAGTGCATCGAACGGCCGTAGCCTGAGTCCGCTTCGCCCACGAAGGGGACGTTGTTCTCCATCGCACAGGCGGCCACACAGGCCTGACAGCCCGTGCAGATGTCCATGTCGATGGCCATGCCCCATTTGCCCTGCTGTCCGCTCTCGGCGAAATTGGCGCTAAATTCGGGAATCTTCAATTCAGTTGTCATAGGATTAATGCTCCTCACCCAGGGCCTCGCCGTACACGCCCATGCGGCTCTCCAGGCGCGACAGCGGATACTTCTTGCCGGTCTTTTCGACCTTGATACGCATGCCCGCGAAGGCCAGGTCGCCTGCGCCGTTGACCTGCTCGCCGAACAGGTCGGCAGGATTGGACCCGCGTCCCTCGGCGTAGCGGCCATACGCGGTGTGGCCCTGCCCGAACGGCATGGCAATCGTGTCGAGGCGGATGGCGGGATACTTGTAAACGACCGCTTCCACCGTCCCCGCCTCGGAAACGATCCGCACCACATCGTCGTTATCCACGCCCAATTCCTCAGCGGTCTTGGGATGTATCTCAACCCACGAACTCCACATGGCGGTGGTCGTCGGGTCGGGGATTTCCTGCAGCCAGGGCTTGTTCGCGCCCGCCTCGCCCAGCACGGGCGAGACGAACGGGTGGAAGTAGAACTCGCCTTCGCCTGCAAACTTGGCCTCGCCGACTTTGATAGTCTTGCCCAACGCATCGCCGCTTGGAGTGGAAAGCTCGTCCACGGTCTTCCACCAGCCGCCGTACTGCTGGAAGTAGGCCGTGAAGGTGTTGATCTCGGGGGCAT
Organism: uncultured Anaerolineales bacterium; assembly: GCA_937928015.1. Classification (GTDB taxonomy): domain Bacteria; phylum Chloroflexota; class Anaerolineae; order Anaerolineales; family Villigracilaceae; genus JACPVF01. The sequence goes on from CALFXA010000086.1 coordinate 4,731, forward strand.
TGAAATAGCCGTCGCTCTCGCTCACCAGCGCCACGATCTTGCTCTGAATGAACTCGACCTCATCCTTGAACGGCAACGCCTGAGCCAGCACTCCGCCCGCCGACGCAGCAGCGGCCAGGAGAACGTCCGCCGTGGCGCGCGTGTTGTAGTAGGGCGAGACCACGGGCTGAGCGCCCGAAAGCGCAGACTGCGACGAGCCCGCTGCCACGCGCTGGTAGCCCCAGGACTCGAGTCCATGATGGTCGGGGAAGACATAATCGGCCTGCATGGCGGTCTCGTCAGGGAAGGTGGCAAACGAGATGACGGTCTGCACACTCTTGAGCGCATCCTCGAAGCCCAGCGACTTGGGCAACTCGAAGACGGGATTGACGCCGTGGATGAAGAGGGTCTTGACCTTGCCACTCTTTAGCTTCTCGACAAAGTCGGCCATTTCCGCCATGTTGGCGGGACGGCTGAACTCGGTCTGCATGGGAGCCAGCGGGGCGAGGAACACGCCGCCCGCGCGGCCCAGTCCGCCGACCAGCGCATTGAGCGCCAGCACGGCTTCGGCGGTTTCGAGTCCGTTGCTGTGGGCCAGTGCCGCGCCACCAGGGATGGCCAGCGCCGCATTCGCCGAGGCGAACAACTTGCCCAGTTCGTCGAGTTTCTCGGCGCTGACGCCCGAGGCCTTGGCGATGGCTTCCACATCCACATCGGCAAAAGCGGTGGGCAGACTGCCGCCGCGCGCTTCGGCGGCGATACGGCCAATCGCAAGCGCCACCAGGCCCTCGGTCCCGGGCGTGATGGGAATCCACAGGTCCGCTTTCGAAGCAGTCTGGGACATACGCGGCTCGAAGTGAACCAGCGTCCCACGTCCGTGACCGCCGCCGCGGCGCATGTTCGCAAATCCGCGCGTGAATGCCACCGGCGAGAGCCAGGTTTCAAGGAAGTTCGCGCCGAAGGAGAAGACCAGGTCCGATTTGCCCATGTCGAAGAATGGCATGGCGGCCTGACCGAACAGACTCTCGACGGCTTTGCCGAGCGTGGCGCGCGCCTCGAACATACCCAACGCCCCAAAACGGATCGGGGCAGGCGCGCCGATGGCCTTGGCCAGATCGGAGACTAGGTCGAAGAGATGGTCGGGAGCCATACCCATCAGGAAGGCCACACCCGCGGGATCGGTATTCTTGAGCGCATCCGCCACCACAGCCGTGGCAGCGTCCCAATCCATGCTGGAGAAATCGCGCGAGCCGCGCTTGGCCTGCTTGGCGGGATCCTGCACACGGTCGGGGTTGTACAAGCCGTGCAGCGTGGCCTGACCGCGCACACAGGTCTTGCCGAGGTTGACGGGGTGATTCTTGTTCCCCTCCACTTTAATGGCGCGTCCCTGCATGGTGCGCACCACCAGGCCGCAGCCCGCCGCGCACTCGCGGCAGGTGGTGGCATAGTAGGTACTCTGACCGTTATAGGTGTACTCGGGCATCTTGGTGTACGGCTCGCGGGTCACGTACCGCGAGGCAGGACCGCAGCCCGTCAGGATGGCCGTGGTGGCCGCACCGACCGATGCCAGCTTGAGGAAGTCGCGCCGGGAAAAATTGTCAGTCATGATTTCGCTATCCTTTCGCCCGGTCTAATAATGACAGGTGCCGCAGTCGAGCAGTTTGGTGCGCTTCTCGGGGTTGTCCACCGTGCGCGCGCGGTGACATTCCAGGCACCAGCCCATGTTGATCACCTGCGGATTCTCGGCCACCGTCACCTTCGACATGTCACCGTGACAGTTCTCGCAGTTCAAGCCCGCCGCAATGTGCGGACGGTGGTTGAAGTGTACGAAGTCTGGCACCTGCGCTACCGGCACCCACTGGATGGGCTTGTTGGCATCCACATAGGCCTTCAACTTCTGCAACTCAGCAGGCAGGGCCACGGTGCCGTCAGCGTATTTCGATAATTGCTGGTGGCAGCCCCAGCACTTTGTCTCGGTCGGTAGTCCCGCCGAGGCCTGGCGATACGCACCGGGATGACAATACAAACACTGAATTCCCAACCCCACATGCAGGTTATGCGGAAACTGGATGGGCTGGGGCGGAGCGGTCTGGGTGGTGTACAACCCAAACGCCGCGCCGCTGAACACCGCCAGAAAGGCAATGAGCAGCCCAATGCGGCCAAGCGGGTCGCTCAGCCAGGACATAAAGCGTTTGACCATGGAGTCTCCTGAAAATTACTTGCTGCGGCGCAGGACGAAGACCACTGCCACGCCGATCATCACAATGAAAAATAGGAAGAGGATTGCCGTGCCGATGGTGCCCAGCGCAGCCAGGATGCCCGTGAAGATGCCCGACAGCCAGTTGTCGCTCGGGCCGCCCACATCCTGCGGCGCAGGCGCAGACCCCTCGCCTGCTCCCGTTACCTCGGCCGAGGTCTGCGCCTCGGGCAGAGACTGGGCGTACGCCAGGACATCGCGGCCATCAGCGGGAGTCCAGCCCAGGCTGAAACCGACCGGCATCTCGGTCCCGGCCACGCCGAAGCGGGTGCGGTGCAGAAAACGATAGGGGTCACGGTGGGCCACGTCGCCCAAATATTCATCCACGCCCTCGGTGCGGAAGATGATCTTCTTGCCGTCTGCGCCGTGGCATTTGGCACAAGTCGAGTCGAACAGACTCTTGCCGTGTTCGACATCCCCGTCGATCACCTTGAGCGAGGCTGAGTCGATGTACTTCGAGTCATCCACCAGGCCTTCTTTAAGGAAAACAGCCAACTGCTGCATGGAAGCATCGTCGAGATACGCAGAGAAATCATGCTGCGAATCATTCGCGCCCTTCAGGTGCGCGACGATCTCCTCCTGTGAGAGGCTGGCTGTGGCAATCATCAGGCTGGGAAAGCCTGTCTTGTGGGAACCCGCGGCATACGCACCATCCACGCCGCGATAGTCCCAGCCGTGACACTCGGCACAGCGCCAGGTTTCGGCGCCCGAGCGGCTATTGGTGGACTGGCGGCCCCAGATGGGCATGTCACCCTGCGGGGGCTGGACACCCAAAACGGCAAACCACTTGTCGTACAGTTGGGCCCCTGCCACGACATTTGGTACTTGCCGCATCCCCCCCGCTGATACGAACCTCGTCCCCAACAACACCAGGACGAGGGCGAAAAAAGAGGCGGTCACAAAGCGTTTCATTCAATTCTCCTCAGGAAGTAAGCCCCACCGGCGGGGCGCATTATAATCGAAAAGGGATTGAAAGTACATATAAGCGATACAAATTACCTAAATTACACAAGAATAATTTACACATGCCGATCCAAAAGAACCAGTCGGCGCGGCAAGTGATATACTTGCCGCAGGCTTATGAAGAAACCCCTGCACATCCTCCGCCCCGCTGTGTTGATCGTCATCGGCCTGATGCTGGCCCTGGTCAGCGCGGCGGTCGGACAGCCGATTGCGCTCGGGCAGGCAGAGACGCCCACCGTGACCGTCACGCCGCCTGTTGTGGCTTCGTCCGAGATCGGCTCGACGGATGGCCTGGTCTTCTTGAGCGTGATCATCGTCATCATCATCCTTGCACCGATGTTCTTGCATTGGAAGACCTGGCTGAGAAAGCCATAGCTTCGACTCCGAAAGTTCAAACACAATCCCCTTCATGAGATTTCATGAAGGGGATTTGATTTACAAGGCTTGTTCACCTGCCAGCAGGGTAATGACTTGTTCCGCTGTCATCACTTGGCCGTAGGATTTGAAGGCCGCCAAAAACGCGCGATGGACATGGTCAGCCGGGACGGTCACGCCTTCGTGGACTAGGTCACGGGTGGCGCAGGCGTCTTCGGCTACGAGCACCTTGAAGCCCAGGTCAGCTGCCGCGCGGACGGTGGCGTCCACGCACATGTGAGTCATCATGCCGCAGATTACCACCCGCTCCGTGCCCCAACTCTTGAGCAACTCCAGCAGATTGGTTTCGCGGAACGAGTTGGGAAAATGCTTCTGCACGAGCGGCTCACCCTCGAAGTGCGCCACCTCGTCGTGGATGTCGGTGCCGCGGTCGCCCGAGATGAAGAAGGCCGCGTCGGGTTTGAGCGAGACATGCTGAATGTGGACGTGATGTCCGCCATGTTCGCGAAAGCATTGCAGCAGCATATAGGCCTTCTTCGCTGCAGCCACAGGTTCGACCAGCGGAAATTTCCCGCCGGGGAAATAATCTTTTTGAATATCGATGATCAGGAGGGCCGTGTTCATAAGATTCCTTGTGTTTACTTCCTTCCAAAATCTGCAGGGTTTTCGCCCCACTGATTGGTATCCCATTTCAGGACGGCGTCGTCGCGGAGTTCGTTCTCGGCCAGCCAGTTCTCCGCGCTGTGAAGCAGGGCGAAGAGCGTAGCATTGGCGGAGGTGTGTTGCAGTTTGGTGTTGGCCTTTCCATTATAGACCCAGGCGATGGCATTCTCGGAATCAGAGTAGATCGGCATCTCCAATCCGTGTTTGGCCAGCCAAGTCAGCCCGTGGACGATGGCCAGGAACTCGCCCACATTATTGGTCCCGTCCTTGAACGGGCCCGCATGGAAGAGTCGTTCGCCCGTTTTCAGGTCGATGCCCTGATACTCGACAGGCCCCGGCGCGCCCGAACAGGCCGCATCCACACACAGGCTGGGCAGGAGCGGCGGCTGGCTGGCCTCCTTCCACTTCCCCAGCGTGGCGGGCTTCCCCTTGTGTGCTTCATAGTTGGACCGAAAGGCCGCTTCCGCTTCGGCGCGCAAACCGAAAGACTTAAACTCCGCGCCGACGAAGCCTTTCACCTGCGCCTCGCATTCCGCCCACGAGGTGAAGATGCCCGTCTTGCGGCCCTTCCAGACCACGTAATACTTTTGTTTCGCCATCCATCTAATTTTACATGAAATGCCGCGTCCACCAAATGGGTGGATTGACCATCTCCCTCCTCATCATATAATTTTTATGTCCCTCCCTCTTTAGCTGAAAAGGAGTCCCCATGAAACGAAGAGTACTTCCCATTATCGTCGTTCTCAGCCTATTAATCGTGCCGATGCACGCCTCCGCCGCGCGGACGGACGCAATTCAGGCGGCGAGCATGCCCGGTGCGCTGGGCTTCGATTTGGTCGCCTCGGGGTTGACCGCGCCCGTAGCTGTCACGAACGCGGGCGACAACTCGGGGCGATTGTTCATCACCCAACAGATGGGGCAGATTCTCATTTATGACGGAACCCAACTCCTGTCCACACCGTTCTTGGATATTTCGAGCAAGGTGCTTTACGGCGGCGAACGCGGGTTACTAAGCGCGGCCTTTCATCCCAACTACAAGACCAACGGTTACTTTTACGTGGACTACACCCGCAAATCGGACGGGGCCACCGTTATCGCGCGCTACTCTGTCTCGGCCAACCCAAACGTGGCGAACACCGCCGAGACCGTCCTGCTGGTGATCGACCAGCCGTACAGCAACCACAATGGCGGACAGTTACAATTCGGTCCCGATGGTTATCTCTATATTGGCATGGGCGACGGCGGCAGCGGCGGCGACCCCGAGAACCGCGCCCAGAATCCCACCTCCCTGCTTGGCAAGATCCTGCGCATCGACGTGAACAGCGGCTCGCCCTACGGCATCCCACCGAGCAATCCTTTTGTCGGCAACGCCGCTGTGGCGGATGAGATTTGGGCTTTCGGTGTGCGCAATCCCTGGCGTTTTTCCTTCGACCGTTTAACGGGCGATCTGTTCATCGCGGACGTGGGCCAGGACGCCTGGGAGGAGATCGACTTCCAGGCCGCCGCCAGCGCAGGCGGACAGAATTACGGCTGGTCCTGTTACGAGGGGAATCATATCTACAACTCGGGCAGGAACTGCACCACCTACGGAACGCTGACGACTCCCATCCTAGAGTACGCACACGGCCCGGGCGACAGCATTGGCTGCGCTGTCACAGGCGGATACCGTTACCGCGGCACGCAATTCCCCGCCATGGACGGCGTGTACCTGTACGGTGATTATTGCACGGGCACGATCTGGGGCGCGGCCTACAACGGCTCGTCTTGGACCTCCAGCCAGCTCGCCGATACCGCGTACAACATCTCCGCCTTTGGTGAGGACGAGGCGGGCGAGTTGTATCTGGTGGACTTGAACGGATCGATCTATCACATCACCGCCTCCACCTTCAGCGATGTGCCTGCCTCTTACTGGGCCTGGAGTTGGATCGAGACCCTGTACGTCAACGGCGTGACGGGCGGCTGCTCTACCAACCCGCTGGCCTACTGTCCCGCCACGTCTGTCACTCGCGACCAGATGGCCGTCTTCCTGTTACGCGGCGAACATGGCTCCGCCTACATACCGCCCGTCGCCACGGGCATCTTCGACGACGTCCCCACCAGCTACTGGGCCGCCGCTTGGATCGAGCAACTCTACAATGAAGGCATCACCACGGGTTGCTCCGTCATACCGATGTTGTATTGCCCCCATGTGACCGTCACCCGTGACCAGATGGCGATCCTCCTGTTACGCACCAGCCACGGCAGTGCCTACATGCCGCCCGCTGCTACAGGCATCTTCGCTGACGTTCCCACCGATTCCTGGGCCGCGGATTGGATCGAGCAGCTTTACAACGAAGGCATCACAGGCGGATGTCTGACCAACCCGCTGCGATATTGCCCCGCCAATCCTGTCGCCCGCGACCAGATGGCCGTCTTCCTCGTAAGGAATTTCAACCTTCCATAAAAAGGCCTTGACTGCCGCATACCTACCTAAAGGTCACGAGGGTTTACTCCTTCGTGACCTTCAGGTTTCAACTCCCAGCATTTTTGCCTTGACGAGAATTCAGATAATTTTTATAATAAAAATATAGTTTATTTAAACTCGCTGCCATCACAGAATGGAGAACCCCATGACGTACGCTCACCCCGAATACCTCGTAGACACCGACTGGGTGTCTGCGCACACCAACGATCCCAACGTCCGCATCGTCGAATCGGACGAGGACCCGTTGCTCTATCGCATCGGCCACATCCCCGGCGCGGTGCAGATGGATTGGTTCAGCACGCTTCAGCATCCGCTGCGGCGCGACTTTGTGACGAAGGAACAGTTCGAGCAGCTTTGTTCACAGTTGGGCATCGCCAACGACACCAGCGTGGTCTTCTACGGCGACAAGTCCAACTGGTTTGCCTGTTATGCCTTGTGGCTGTTCGAGTATTACGGCCACAAGAATGTGAAGATCATGAACGGCGGACGCGCCAAATGGGAGGCGGAGGGACGGCCGCTCGTCAAGGACGCGCCAACTTATCCAGCCACCCGCTATCAGGCGCAGGCAGCCGACAAATCCATCCGCGCCTTCCGTGCCGATGTCTTCACGCAGGTCGAAGGGAAGAAGCCGCTGGTGGACGTCCGTTCACCGAAGGAATACACGGGTGAGTTGTTGCACATGCCCAACTATCCGCAGGAAGGTGCCACCCGCGGCGGACATATTCCAGGCGCGGTCAGCATCCCCTGGTCGCAGGCCGTCAACGAAGCAGACAGCACCTTCAAGTCGGCGGAGGAGTTATCAGCCTTGTATCAGGGCAAAGGCATCACGCCCGAGGGTGAGATCATCGCCTACTGCCGCATCGGGGAACGTTCTTCGCTGACCTGGTTCGTGCTGAAGTATCTGCTGGGCTATCCCACGGTCAAGAACTATGACGGTTCGTGGACCGAATGGGGCAACCTGGTGGACGCCCCCATCGAGAAATAACATGCCCTTGCCATCCAAACTGCAAGAGATCGTGGACGACTTCGCGAGCATGACCCGCGAAGAAAAGATGGAGACGCTGATCGCATACTCCGAGTCCCTGCCGACGCTGCCCGAGTGGCTGAAGGGCGAACGCGAGAAGATGGAACCCGTGCCCGAGTGCATGACGCCCGTCTTCCTCTTCGCGGAGAAGAAACCCGACGGCGGCCTGACCTTCCATTTCGACATCCCGCCGCAGTCCCCCACCGTGCGCGGGCTGGCCGCCATCCTCGCCAGCGGGCTGGACGGCTGCAAGCCCGAAGAGATCCTGACCGTTCCGCCCGATTTCTTCACGCCCATGAAACTCGAAGAAGCCATCACGCACCAGCGCATCAACGGCTTTATGGGAGTTCTGGCGCACATGAAACACGCGGCCACACAAAGCATAGTTTCTTAACAAAAAGGTGACGGTCACTTTTGGAAGTGACCGTCACCTCTCTATTCCAGAGGGGGTATACTCCATGTGAAATCCATCACATGAAACCTATCCGCTCCCTGCTACTCCTCGTGCTGGGAGGCTTCGCCCTCCTAAGCATCTGCGCCTTTCAGGCCAACCTGCCCCCCGCCCAAACCGACGTCACCCCCACGCCGACCTATGATCCGCTGGTCGAGCCGCCCCTGCCCGAGCATCCCACCGAGTTGGAGTTGGGGAAAAACCTATACTGGCACTGGTGCATGCCCTGTCACGGTGACGTGGGCCAGGGCCTGACCGACGAGTTCCGCGGCGTCTGGGAGCCTGATCACCAAAATTGCTGGGCGCGTGGCTGCCACACGGGCCGCAAAGAGGATACGGGCTTTCCCATCCCGACCGTGGTACCCGCCATCGTGATCGCCGACAAGCTGGCGCAGTTCCCGTCGCTGCAGGCGCTGACCAACTTTCTCCAGGCCACGCATCCACCGCAGCACCCAGGCCTCCTCCAGGCGGATGAATACCACGCCATCGCGGCCTACGTCTTCACGATGAACGACCGCCCGTTGAAAGACTCCACGCCGACGGTTCTCCCCTCGCCCCTGCCCACCGCGACCGTGAGCCTGACTCCGTCGAACCAGAACCCATCCGCCCCAACCTCGACTCCGTTCTTCGTAGTGGGCGGGGTAATCTTGTTGATCGCCATCCTATTCTTTACTGTGGTTATGCGCAAATCAAAACCGTAAGGCGATTTGCCTCACGGTTGATGTGGAGTCCAGATTTGCATCTGGACTTCGTTATTTTACAGTCAGGATCACCGAGTCCATCGCCAGCAGGGAGCCGTCGGCGGCGCTGACATCCTGGATCTCGATGCGAACCGTCGCGCCAGCAGAAACACCCTTCAACGCGATGACCGCATCAAAGGTACCCGACGCGCCAAGCTCGGCGGCGGTCACGGCCACGGGGCCGACAGCTAGTTCATTTCCCGCTGAGTCGAAGACGTGATAGACCAGGCTGTTTTCGAAGGGCGAGATGGTGACCGTCCCCTGAATCTGCACACTGGACGAACCTTCCCCATCTTGCGGACTGGTGATCTGAATCTCGCGCCAGCGGCCGTCGGCAGCCAGGGTGGAGAAATTGCGCAGGATCAGGCTCGAACCAATCAGCGCGTAATGCCGCTTCGTCTGAAGGGTCGGGCAGCACATGGGGTCTTCGAAGCCGTGGACAGTAGCTTCGAGGGCTACCTGCCCCGCATCGAAGCGAAGGCCAGTAATTTGTGGGCGGTCGTCGATGGGCGTAATGGCGACCTGCACGGGTTGGCCATTCTCATTCCGAAAGGCGATCAGCGAGACGAAGGTTCCCGTGCCGCCGTAATTCTCCGCGATCAGCGCGGTGGCATCTCCCGCCCCATCATTGTCCAAGTCACCCAGCGCGAGAAAATCGAGCAGGTTGATGGAGCCGTTCCCATTGGGAAGATTGTATGTGCCGTTCAACAGTTGATAGGTGATGGGCGTGTCACCCGTCAACGTGGAAAGCGAGACGGAGGCATTCCGCACCTGCTCGGCGGTGAGCGCGGAGACAACCGAGGGTGCGGGCGAACTCACTTCAACGGGAGCAGGCGGGGGCGTTGGAGAGGCGGCGCAAGCCGCCAGGGTCAGGAACAACAGGACCCTTACTGCGGCGTCCACGTCGCGCCTCCATCGGTGGTCTTGTACAGGTTGGCCTTGAAGGTGGTGGGGTCAGAGGCCAGGAGCCAGCCCGTGTTGAGGTTGACGAAATCCATGTTCATGAACGAGTCGGCAAAGACCACATCGGGCTTGACAATGCCCCAGGTAGAACCCGCGTCGCGCGTGACGTAGAACTGCTGGCCGTCGAACATCAGGCCGTCGGTGGGCGAGACAAAATCGACCGAGCGCCCGTTCGGGATGAGGGTGGGCGTCAGGGTCCAGGTATTCCCGCTATCATGGGTGACGTAGAGTGCAGATCGGAAGAGCGTCGTGTAGGGAAAGAGTGTAGATCTCGGTGGT
>CALFXA010000087.1 GCA_937928015.1 uncultured Anaerolineales bacterium
ACCCTTCGACGCCAACATCTTCTCCTGGACCGACGAGCAGCGCGCCAAAATCAAGCCGCTGCCTGATTCCCTTAACGGGGCCCTCTCTGCCCTCGAAGCCGACCACGACTTCCTGACCGCAGGCGGTGTCTTCAGCGAGGAGATGCTCAAACAATGGGTGGAATACAAACGCAACGCCGAATACTTTGCCGTCCGCAACCGCCCGCACCCCTACGAAATGAGCCTGTACTTCGACGTATAAACAAACGAGCGGACCCTGGTCAGGGGTCCGCTCTTCTCTCTCCTACCAATAAAGCTGATTTATTTACCAATAAAATACCGGTAAAGTACCGATAAACTACACCCAGGCCTGTGAGGGAGACTGGGGTGTATTCCAGGGCCTTGCAGATTTGTTAGGTACGCGTATAATACCCGCTTTGCGTACAGAAGGCAAGTCCTACCAGGGTACCAGATTTTTCTTATCCAGATTGTCCAATCAAGAATCAAACAGCGGCAGGCTTTATCCTGCCGCTGTTTGATTCGGAGAGTCTACTTGACGGGGAACGGGACAGAAGAACGGCGACGGACCAGATATATGACAGTCTGAACAATCTCCACCACAGGCGCGATAATCATCGCGATCAGGAACGGGACCAGGATGAACTGCGAGAGCGGGGACAATTCTCTGGCCACCTCCGCCAGGCTGGTGCCCGCCAGGGATTCGGTATTGACCTTAATGATGGCAGGCCCGATCAACATGGCGTAGGCCAGGCCAATGGAACCTAGTTTGAAGGCCAGGTTGATCAGACGGGTGGGCACATCCCACATGCCTTTGCGCAGGAGCCAGACATGCAACCCGATTTGCAGGGTCCACAGCAGGTTGATCCACGGCATGTAACGGAAGAAAGCCTCGGTCAGCACGGGGATGAAGGTCCACTGGTTGTCGTTGAAGATCACGATGCCCACGTATTGCGAGTACAGGTTGAAGAGCGCCAGGAAGATGACCGTAAAAACGATCTCAGCGATCAGGTCGGAGGTCTTGACCCGGTCGGGGTCCTGTTCTTTCGCCAGGTCGGCGGGCTCCCACTCATCGGTCAGATCTTTCTGGTCTGAGAGGGGCAGGACCCGTTCGAGAACGGCAAAGACCAGCACGATATTGCCGAATGCCATCATCACCCCGCCGAACGAATCCACGAACAATTTGCCCAAAGCATGGACCAGGGCGGGGCCCGCCATATCCATACGTACGGCGTTGACGCCAAACCCCAACAACCCAACTCCCAACAGCACGGCGGCCACAATCTTCAGCACCATCTCGAAGATGGGATACAGGCGCGGGCCGATCAGGTACTGGACCGCTCCATAGGATTCAGCCACTTTGCGCGGCGCGCCGTATTCCTTGAGCAGTTGCAAGGTCAGCGCTTCGCGGTCGGCGTTGGGAGCCTGGGCGCGCTCTTCGAGCATATCCTCCAACGTCGAGCGGATCTCGGCCTCGATATCCGCGCGGTTCCTTGAGGGCAGGTACTTGCCCACTTCAGCAGCATATTTCTCGATAAGGTTCATGAGATTTTTCCTTTCTATGATAATAACTTCTGCATCGACTCGGTCATGGAGGCCCATTCTTTTTTCAACTGCGCCAGCACTTCCCGTCCCTGCGGACTGATGACGTAATAGCGGCGCGGACGGGCCTCGTCCACGATACGCCAATCGGACTGGAGCAGGCCCTGCGACTCGAGTCGCCGCAACAGCGGATAGAGCGTGCTCTGGTCCACCTCCAGGCCCTGGTCGGAGAGGGCCTTCAACAGCGAGTAGCCGTACTCTTCTTTGCCGAGCAGGCTGAGCACCGCGATGGAGATGATTCCGCGCCGCAGCTCAAACACCATGTTTTGGATCAGTTCATCGTTTTCCATGTCATTCCTTTGATCACATTATACTGTATGATATACAGTATGTAAAGAATTAAAATATCAGGCAATCAGCCTGATAAAAGGACTATCCCCCGCAGCCGAGGACTTGTACGATACGCGCGTTTGCCAGCGACAACACCACCCGATACCAATCAGGACTGGCTAAAATGACATCAGCGTTGAAGCTCATATCCTTGCCGCCCACATATAGATAGGAGATGCTTCCGTAACACAACTGATCGTGGATCGAAGCCTGCCTGAAATCGCTGAAGTACGGGAAGGTCACGGACACGCGCCCCGTCAGTGGAGTCACCCACAGGCCCGCGTCCGTGCCTGCGCCGTGCAAGGTAGCCTGCCCCAGGCTGTAATTGGCGCTGGCAATCAGGATGCGCGCGTCGGCGGGCGTATTCTGTTTCAGCCAGTCCATCGCGGCCATGTCATCGGCGCCCGCCAGTTGACAACAAGGTGACGGCGCGAAAGAATACGTCGTCCACGCGTGGACGGCGACTGCCGTCATTAGCAGGCCCAGGATCCATTTGCGGGGCAGATGGGCCGCGCCCAGTCCGCCGGCAAAGGCCAGCGGCAGGCTGAGAATCATCTCGGTCAGCGGACGGTCGAGCAGGGGGAAGGTGGGCGGGACCAACGTGAGGAACAGTCCCAGCAGGAAGGCAAGCACGGAACCCAGCACCAGACGAGGGAACCTCTGTGCGGCGCGAACCGCCAAAAGTCCAGAGAGCAGGGTGGACAGATTCCCATAGGCGCCCCAGAGCGGACCCAGCGGGAGTCCCACGTAGGCGTTGAGAATCGTCCCCAGGTTGGATGCCCCGTACGCATCCCACAGCGGACCGAAATCCTGGTACCGCCAAATCAGCGCAGCCAGCATCCCCAGCCCCAACCCAATCCCCCAGCGCGGACGGCGAGACACGGCCCACACGGCCAGGACAAACGCCATCAGCACGGCCATGCGCGTGTGGACGAAAACCGTCAACGGGGCAGCCAGCAGCGCCCATTTCCACTCGCCGACCACGATCAACCCCAACGCAAACTGAAAGACCAGCATCCCGAGCAGGGCGGGATACTTACCCCAGTTGGCGGCATGGGCGGGCACGAACCAACCGAAAGCCGCCAGCAATACCCCAAACCAGGCCGCAGCCTCCGAACCCGTGGCACGCTTGACGAAGAGATACATCGGCATGGGCAGGGCCGCCACGATGAGCTGCCCGAAGACTGTCATCGCTTGGGCAAGGTCAGCGCCGGTGAGAGCCGTGAAGGCCGCAAGGATTACGTGATATCCGAGATGGTAATACGAAGAGGCGGGCCAATCCAGCGCAGGCTGAAGCAGGGACTGGGTGATGCGGTAGTGTTCGGCCGAGTCGAAGTAAGGGGGTAGGACCAAGTCGGCGGCAAACCCGATACGCAGGAGCAACACCACCAGGAAGGCCAATGCAGGCCAGACCGCCGCAGACTGGACCTGCCTCCACAAGCTGCGCACCGCCCATCCACCTGAGGCAAACATCAGAACCAGCGAAAGGACGGTCACGAAGATAGCGGGCAAAAACAGCCGCAGAGTCAACACGAGCAGTGACAGCAGCAGGATAGGCAGCGGCCATCCGCCCAAGGCAAGGATGGCCAGTTCCTCATCCACGATACGGCCAGACGCACGCCGACGGAGCAAGGCAAAGACGAGCAATCCGCCCCAGGCCGCCCAAGCCAGCAACAGAGACAGGATCCCGCCATGAAGATCCAGGGATTGAAGGGTATGCAGGAGCAGGTCGTGATTCACAGGAGATGAAAGTCACCCCAGCGAGAACGCTGGGGTGCAACAGAAACTAGTTGGAGTAACCGCCCGGCGTCCTGGTGGGGGTGGCACGCGGCGTAAATTGCGTGGGCGCGGGGGTGACACCTTCCGAAGGGAGGCTCGGTGTAGGCGTGACTTCGGGCGGCGGAGTGATCGTCCCGGGTGTGGGGGTCACAGTCTGCTGGACGGTGGTCGGCAGGGCGACGGCAGAGACGATCAGTGTTCCTTTCGAGATGAGCACATCATCCCCGGTGGAATACACCTCCACTTCGATGGGCTGTCCAAGCGGGGTGCGGTTGCCCGTGCAAAATGCGCTGGTCGGCACATCCTCCACGCCCTGACACGAATACACGTTGACCGTATCGTCGTAGCGTGCTTTGAGGTAAAACATCGGATAACCCTCATAGGGCATCTGGAAGTTAAAGACCAGGTGATTAAGATTATCGGTACTGAAGGAGACCACACACAGGCTATTTGGGTCAGCATCGCACGAGGTCAGGTCCGTCACTTCGGCCGTGGGACGGGTCTCGCGTTCGTTCAGATACCTGCCGACCAGGGTGGCTGCAAAGATGCAGGCCAGCAAAAGCACAATGCCCGCGGCGGCAAGGATGATGAGAAGTCGTTTCTTATCCATGTTTATTTGAGCATCGGCATCTTGATGCCATGACGTTTGGCCGCTTCGACGGCGATCTCGTAGCCCGCGTCTGCATGGCGGACGACGCCCATGCCCGGGTCGGTGGTCAGCACGCGTTCGAGGCGGGCGGCCGCTTCGGGCGTGCCGTCGGCCACGATAACCTGTCCCGCGTGCTGGGAATATCCCATGCCCACGCCGCCGCCGTGGTGGAACGACACCCAGGTCGCGCCGCCGACGGCGTTGATCATCGCGTTGAGGATGGCCCAGTCAGAGATGGCGTCCGAGCCGTCCTTCATGGCTTCGGTCTCGCGGTTGGGTGAAGCGACCGAACCCGAGTCGAGGTGGTCACGGCCGATCACAATCGGCGCCTTGACCTTGCCCGTGGCAACCAATTCGTTGAACTTCAGCCCAGCCTTGGCGCGTTCGCCATATCCGAGCCAGCAGATGCGCGAAGGCAGTCCCTGAAACGGAACCTTTTCACGCGCCATCTTCAGCCAGCGTTTGAGATGTTCGTCCTCGGGGAAGAGTTCCATGATGGCCTGGTCGGTGGTGTAAATATCTTCGGGATCGCCCGAGAGCGCCACCCAGCGGAAGGGTCCCTTGCCCTCGCAGAACAGCGGGCGGATGTAGGCGGGCACGAAACCAGGGAACTCGAAGGCATCCGCCACGCCGTGATTGTATGCCTGCTGGCGGATGTTATTGCCGTAGTCGAACACTTCCGCGCCCGCGCGCTGGAAGCCGAGCATGGCCTGGACGTGTTTCGCCATCGAGTCCATCGCCATCGCTTTGTATTTCGCGGGATCAGTCTTGCGCAGTTCATTGGCGGCGGTGATGCTCAACCCGCTGGGGACGTAGAACAGCGCCTCGTGTGCCGAGGTCTGGTCGGTGACCACGTCGGGGATGACGCCTCGCTGGAGCAGTTCGCTGTACACGTCGGCGGCATTGCCAATCAGGCCAATGGATTTCGGCGTCTGGCGCTTGACATTTTCCTCGACCAGGGTCATGGCTTCTTCGAGGGTATCCACCACCAGGTCCACATAGCCGATGGCGCGGCGGCGTTCGGCGCGTTCGGGATCCACTTCCACGATCAGGCCGACGCCTTCGTTCATGGTAATGGACAGCGGCTGGGCGCCGCCCATCCCGCCCAGGCCAGCCGTCAGCACAAACTTACCTTTGAGCGAGCCCCAGCCCTTGAGCTTGGCCAGTGCACCAAAGGTCTCGTACGTGCCTTGAAGGATGCCCTGCGTGCCGATGTAAATCCATGAGCCGGCCGTCATTTGTCCGTACATGATCAGACCCTTTTTAGCCAGCTCGTCGAAATGCTCCCAGGTGGCCCAATGCGGGACCAGGTTCGAGTTGGCGATCAGCACCTTGGGCGCGTCGCGGTGACTCTTGAACACGACCACGGGCTTGCCCGACTGCACGAGCAGCGTCTCGTCATCTTCGAGATTCTTGAGCGAGTCGAGGATGGCGTCGAAGGCTTCCCAGGAGCGGGCCGCCCGCCCCCGCCCGCCATATACAACCAGGTCGTCGGGCTTCTCGGCTACTTCGGGGTCAAGGTTATTTTGGATCATGCGATAGGCGGCTTCACTGAGCCAGGATTTGCAGGTGAGTTCGGTGCCCCTCGGGGCACGGACGGGACGGGGTCCAGACATGGAAATCTCCTTGTTGGGTTCCTATTTTTCGAGCAAGAACAAGCGGTGGCGGCTGGGACGCACGCGGTTCGGAACAATCGGCTCGGAGCAGACCAGCCGAAGTCCCAGCCCGCTGAACAGGCCTTCCCATTCTCGCACGGTCTTGAAATTGAAAGGAAAGGCCATATCTTTCGAGATGAAATAGTTGCCAGCCACATCCAAAGCCTTGAGCAGTTGCCGTTCGAGCGGGTGACTATAAATATCTTCCAGCACCAGCACGTGCCGTTTCGATACGCGAGCGCACTCACGGACGGCGATGGCGGGATCGTCGGTGTGATGCAGGACAAACATCAACGAGACGACGTCGAAGGAATTGTCGGGGAAGGCCAATTGCTCGCCCGCGCATACACAGAAGCGAGGGTGGGCCGCACCGAGGTTCATCACATCCGTGCCAAAGGTCTGGATGGAAGAGCGCTTCTCGATCAGCTTGGGCACAGGCATCGAACCGCAACCGCAGTCCAGCAGGGTGGACGCACCCGCCAGGTGGCGATGGATGCCCCGCTCGATGCGGTTCGCGCGATGAGACCAATGAAACGGCAGGGCATGCGATACCTGCTCCCAAAAGGCGTGTTGAGGGCGATGATGAGATTGGGATGACATGAAAAAATTCCTCCCGCTATTATAAACGGGAGGAATTCTGGTAGGTGAGTTTTCAATGAGCAGTTTAGGGTTCGAGAAGTTGGACTGTATCGATGACCTTATCGAAGATGGGGATCAGGTCCGCCTGGCGGTTTTTCGGGCCGGCAAACGTGATAATGCTCATGGCCGTCTTGGTCTTGACCACAATCATTTTCTCGTATGCCGTCACTGATTGACCGCTTGTCGTATTGGCCTTCAACTCAAGTTCGATATAACCCATCTCCACACCCTGGGCATTCTGGGTGACACCTGAAGAGAGTATTTTGGTCCCCGGCAGCGCAGACTTGATCTGTTCCGCGTTCAATTCGATGAAGAAATCCAATGGCATGGCGAGCAACATTTCTTGTTGCTGGATAACCACATTCAAATTGGTGACCATGGTGCCTTCATGTGTGGTCTTGTCCTGATTGAAGGCCATCAGGCGCATTGCATCACTACCGACCGTTTGGATGGATCGCATGGCCTTTGCCATGTCAGGGTTGGACGCTTCCAGGCTTTTGCTTAAGTTCTGAAGGTCCTTGACCGTGACGGGAACCACCAACCAATCTTTGGAAATCTCCAGGCGCAGCCCGGCATCATAATCCGTGACGAGCGTGCTGCCGTCGGACTGTTCGGTCTTTTGAACACCCGTGGGGATGGGCGTTGGCGTCAGCGTGGCGGTAGGAGTCAGCGTGGGCGTGGGACTGGGGGTGATACTGGGCGTGACCGTGGAAGTCGGCGTGGTTGTGGCAAACAGCGACATCAAAGGTCCGCCTGCACCACAAGCCAGGGCCAGGAAGGATAAGACAGTCAAGATGAACAAAATACGGAACCAGTTACGTTTCATTGGTTACCTCCCAAAAGAGGCGCGGCCTTGTCGCGTGACAAGGCCGCGCATTGTATCGTTTTTTTATACCGCGACGGAGGTCTGACCCAGCGCGACCAATTGAGCAAAATTGGTATTCCTCAGGCGGGCCACCAGTTCGTTCTGAGCCTCGCACCAGACGGGACGCAGGGGGCATTCCTCATCGAAGGTGCAGGAGCCCGTGTCACCGACGCACTCATTGAGCATGATTGGCCCGTCAATAGCCTCGATGACCTCAAGCAACGTGATGTCCTTGGGCTCGCGAGCCAACATCACACCGCCCCGCGCACCGCGCGAGGTGTGCAACAGTCCTGCGATGGAAAGTTGCGAAATGATCTTGGCAAGGAACGAAGGCGGGATGTGCTGTTCCTGGGCCACCTGGCTGGTGGCAGCGCGATCTTCCTGCCCCAGACGGGCAAGGTATAGAACTGCGCGTACAGCATAGTCGGCTTGGCGGGTGATTTGCATGTCTGCCTCTCTCAGTAAAACAGGTAATCTTGACCTAGTATAAACGATTTTATTGTGACATTGCGTACAAATCAAGTGATGTAGGTCACGGAGGAAATGTGACCTTTTACTCCAAATTAGAGTCCCCTCCTAGTAGGAGGGGACTCGGAATTTTGCCAATTTTTAGTCGGTCAAGGTCAAATTTCCTGCACCAAGCTTGATGATAAAGGTCAAAGTCGGGCCTTCGCCGGGTTGGGTGTAGCTGTCACCACTGTGAGTCCAATTGGAACTGGTATTGACGCCGCTCAAGCCGCCTTCCACGGTGACTACAGCATGCACACCCTTGGGAACGCGCAGGGTCAGGTCGCTCAGGCCGCAGTCGATGGTAATGGTGGCATCGCGCTTCAGTTCGCCGTCGAAGCCGAGATCGTAGTTGCCCGCCCCGCCGCTAAAGACCATCGTGCCGAAGTTGGCATTGGCGAGCCCCTTGATGGTCACATCGGACGCACCGGTCTCGTAGCGGAAGACGGTCATCTCGGTCTGGTTGGGCTCGGAGAAGTTAAGCTTCACCGTCGAAGCACCGTCCTTGACCGTCAGGTTGGTGAGCGAGAGCCCGCCCAATTCGAGGGTGCCGTCATAGGCGCCCGCAGCCAGGGTTAAGGCCATCGGAGCGGAACCCAGCTTCAGGTCCCAAGTGTTCTTGACATTGTTGAACGTGGGAACGCCCTTGAACTCGAACGGTCCCTGGCTGAGTTTGACGTCGTTCCCATCCTGCTCGATCTTCGGCTTGAGGTCGGGGAAGTTGTAAATGGCGGTACCGCTGACCAGATCGTCGGCACCGGGCGCAAGGGTCAAGTCACCCGCGCCGAAGTTGATCTCAAGGTTCACCTCCCCGGCGGACGGGGCGGCGATGCTGATCGAGTCGGTGACATCGGGGCCGGGCGTGGCGGTCTCGGGCAGGTTGATGGTGAAACTGCAAGCCAGGCTGGCCAAAGCCAAGACGAGCATGGCGGAAATGATTTTAAATTTCATGGGGAATCTCCTTCTGGTAACCATACGCGTAGAAGGGACCTCGGTTGCAGGCATCATGCCACTTTTCTACCCTTGGGCGGTTCGTTGGTCTTCATGGCGGCGTTCAAGGCCTGGTCCAGCGAGCGGACCTCGACGATCTCGATGCCGCTCGGGTAGGCCTCGCCCTTGCGGATGGCATGCGGCACGATGGCGGTCTTGAAGCCCAGCTTCTGCGCCTCGCGCAAGCGCGCCACCATCTGACCTGGCATGCGCAACTCGCCTGCCAGGCCGATCTCGCCGATCAGCACCGCGTCCGCGCGGATGGGCACATCGCGCCACGAAGACGCGATGGCGGCGGCCACCGCCAGGTCCGCGGCGGGTTCATCGATCTGGATTCCGCCCACCACGTTGACGAAGATGTCCTGCTCGGCCAGTTTGAGTCCCACGCGGCGCGTCAGCACGGCAGCAATCAACAACAGGCGGTTGAAGTCCACGCCGTTGGCGGTGCGGCGCGCATTGCCGAACTGCGTGGGCGAGGTCAGGCCCTGGATCTCCACCAGCAGCGGACGAGTGCCTTCCATCGTCACCGCGATGGCCGAACCTGCGGCATTGACCATGCGCTCCGCGAGGAAGGCCTCGCTCGGGTTGGTCACTTCGATCATGCCGCCCTCGCGCATCTCGAACACGCCCACTTCCGAGGTCGCGCCGAAACGATTCTTCACCGAGCGCAGCAGACGATAGGCCTGGAAGCGGTCCCCTTCGAGGTACAGCACCGTGTCGACGATATGCTCCAGCACGCGCGGTCCCGCGATGTTGCCTTCCTTGGTCACGTGGCCGATCACGAAGACCGTGATGCCGCTGGACTTGGCCAGCTCGCGCAACTGCGACGAACACTCGCGCACCTGCGAGACCGAGCCCGCGCTCGAATCTAATTCAGAGACATACGTGGTTTGGATCGAGTCGACCACCAGTAGGTCGGGCTTGATCTCGCGCACGTGATTCAGGATGATTTCCAGATTCGTCTCGGTGACGAGGAACAACGTCTCAGGCATCGACCCCGTGCCGGCTCCCGTCAAACGGGCGGCGCGCATCTTGATCTGCCGCTCCGACTCCTCGCCCGAGACGTACAACACGCGCTGACGTTTGCCCATCTCCATCGTCATTTGCAGCATCAAGGTCGATTTGCCGATGCCCGGGTCGCCGCCCACCAGCACAATCGAGCCAGGCACGATGCCGCCGCCCAGCACACGCGCAAACTCGCCGATCGGCAAATGGACGCGGTCCTCCGCATCACCACTGACCTCACCGATGGGCCGCGGCTGCGAGCGTCCGGTCAGCCCACGGACGGCGGTCGGCTTGGCGACCGGTTCATCGTGGATGACTTCCTCGACCATCGAGTTGAACGCTCCGCACTGCGGGCATTTGCCCATGTACGACGCGGACACGCGTCCACATTCCTGACAGACATAGCGGGTATGAGTTTTAGGCATGGAAACCTCGGTTAAAAACAAGTAGGGACAAGTCGGCGACCTGTCCCTGCGAGTATATCAGAAACTATGTTCTAAATCCCCGTCGTCGCGTAGACCTGATCCAACAGCGCCATGAACTCGGGGGTGGGACGGTGTTTAAGAATTTCCTTACGGGCCTCGCGGTCGAGGGTTTTCAACAGCAGATATTGCACCGCGTATTTGCGGAACAGGCGCTGGCCGTCCTCTTCACCATAGAAGGCCACGCTCTTTTCGAGGTGCTTGCGCACTGTCTCGCGGACCTGTTCAGGCGTGACCTGTTCACGGTCCAGCCGCGAGAAGATCCACGGGTTGGAAAGCGCGCCGCGCCCGATCATGACCGCATCGCAGCCTGTGTGGCGCTTCATACGTTCGATGTCCTCGACGCGTTTGACGTCGCCATTACCGATGACGGGGATCTTGACCGCCGCCTTGACCTCGGCGATGGCGTCCCAATCGGCCAGGCCGCTGTAACGCTGTTCCTTCGTCCGCCCGTGGATGGCGATCAGCGAGCCGCCGTTCTCCTCCACGATGCGGGCAATCAGCTTGTAGTTCTTGTCCTTTTCCCAGCCCAGACGGATCTTGCCCGTGACGGGCACCTTCAGGACCGAGGTCAGCTTCTTGAAGGTCTCAGCAATCTTGAGCGGAGACTTCATCATGCCCACACCTGCTCCACGGTCCGAGATACTCTTGGCGGGGCAGCCCATGTTGATGTCGATGATGTCGGGGCCCCACTCCTGCACGCGCAGCGCCGCTTCGAGGATGGTGTCGGGATTGTCGCCATAAAGTTGGAAGGTGACGGGACGCTCCTGGTACTCGAAATACAACTTCTTGGCTGGCTGCTTCGAGCGGCTGAGGATCTTTTCCACTTTTACGAACTCGGTGTAGCTCATGGCCGATCCCAGCTCGCGGCACAGCGAGCGGAACGGCCAATCGGAATAGCCGTCCATGGGCGCGAGGATGGCGTCCCCATAGATGGGCACATCGCGGACGGTAAAAGCTGGGGTTGAGGTTTCGTTCATCATACGAGGACGTGAGTATAACAAAAAAATCAGACCCTAAAGGTCTTTAAAGCCTTTAGGGTCTATGGTATGCAGGTTACTTCTTCAACCGATCCACAAAATGCTTGCGGAATTTGGCTACCTTGGGTTCGATCACCACGCGGCAGTAGGGCTGATTGGGATTGTGGACGAAGTACTCCTGATGATAATTCTCGGCCACATAGAACTTGTCCAGCGGCTTGACCTCGGTAACGATGGGATCCGCCCACAGCTTGGACTCGCCGATCTCGCGGATAACGTCCTCGGCGGCGGCGCGCTGGGCGTCGTCGTGGGTGAAGATGGCGGAGCGGTACTGCGTGCCCACATCCGCGCCTTGACGATTGAGCGTGGTCGGATCGTGGATGGTAAAGAAGACGCGCAGCAGGTCCTCGTAGGAAACAACCGATGGATCGAAGGTGACCTGCACCACCTCGGCGTGTCCCGTCATGCCCGTGCAGACCGCTTGATAGGACGGGTTCGGCACGTGTCCGCCTGCATAGCCCGACTCGACCGAGATCACGCCCTTGAGTTCGTCGAAGACGGCTTCCAGGCACCAGAAACAGCCGCCGGCCAGGGTCGCTTGTTGAAGTGTGTTTATGATAAATTCTCCTTTTCTCGAATGACTGCGATGCTCTTTTGATGCGGCCGCCCCAAGAAATCTTATTAACAAAAGATTACAGATTATGAATATTTCAGAAAAAGTAATCGTTTACACAATTGTCCCCATCGTTGTTATAATGACGTCATGTCAAGTATAAAGGATGTCGCCAAAGCCGCGGGGGTATCCACCGCCACCGTGTCCAGGGTGCTGGCCAACAAACCTCCCATCCGCCCCGAGACGCGCGAACGCGTGATGGCCGCCATTGCCCAACTCCATTACCGCCCCAACCTGGTGGCGCGCAGTCTGCGCGCGCAAAAAAGCGCCAAGATCGGGCTGGTCGTCTCGGACATTCGCAACCCGTTCTTCACCGCCATCGGCCGCGCCGTGGAGGATGCCGCCTACGAGCAGGGTTACTCCGTGTTGATGTGCAACACGGACGAAAACCCTGAAAAGGAAATGCTCTACCTGAATCTGCTGCACGACGAGAATGTGTCGGGCATCATCTTCTCTCCCACGCATCAGTTCAGTTCGCAGGCGGGCAGCTTCCACTTCGACATCCCCACCGTCATCATCGACCGCCTGTTGCACAACCAGGAAGCGGACATGGTCCTGCTCGACAACGTCAGCGCCGCCTATGAGCTGACCGAGCATCTGATCCTCAACGGATACCGCAAGATCGCGGGCCTGTTCGGCGACGCCAGCGCCACGGGCCAGGAGCGTCACCGGGGATTTGTCAACGCGCTCCGGGACCACGGCCTGACTCCGTTTTCAGCGGAGTTCGTCTCCCCACGAATCCGTTCGGGCTTTTCGGCCGCCACCGCCCTGCTGCAAAACGCGGACCAGCCCGACGCCATCTTCACCAGCAACAGCATGTTGACCGCGGGCGTCTTCCAGGCTGCGCGCGAGTTCAAGAGGAAGATTCCCGACGAGGTCGCGCTGGTCGGCTTCGACGTGACCGAGTGGGGCGAGTTCGTCGACCCGCCCATCACGGTCATCGCCCAGCCCACCGAGGAGATCGGCCGCACCGCCACCGAACTGCTCTTCCAGCGTTTGTCCGACCCCAATCGCTCCGCCCGCACGGTGATCCTCAAAGGAAATTTGCTCCAGCGCGGATCGAGCACGGCAAAAAATAACCCAACCTCATAAACAAAAAAATGCCCGACGCATGTCGGGCATTTTGCTGAATCGAAATCAACCAGCCTTGATCGCCGCAAACCCAAGTCCATGCGGGCCGACGTGCGTGCCGATGACCGTGGTCACGTTGACCAGCAGGATGTCGCGCGGTACAGACTGACTGGCCTTCTGCATCAGCACATCCAGGAATTCACGCGCGCGCGACTCCAACCCGGAATGCAGGACGGCCAGCCGCTCCAATGGGCCGCAGTCCAGCAGGAAGTTCAACAGGCGGTCGTTTGCCTGGTGCGTGGTGCGGACGGCGGCGATGGCTTTGACCACGCCATCGGTCAGGTCCACCAATGGCTTGATCGAAAGCAGCCCGCCCAGTGCGGCCACCGCCCCGGGCACGCGTCCGCTGCGGCGCAGATATTCCATCGTGTCCAGCGCAGCGTTGACCTTCAGCCGCTTCTGCGCCGACTCGATGGCGGCCAATGCGGCCTGCAATCCCATCTCGGCGGCTTCAGCGGCAGCCAGCACCTGAAAGCCCACTCCCAGCGAGAGTGAGCCGCTGTCCACACAGGTGACGCGGCCTTCGAAATCCCGGGCGGCCAGGCGGGCCGTGTTCACGATGGAGGTCAGCTTCCCCGCCGCGTGGATGGAGATCACGTGCTCACATCCGCGGCTGAGCAGGGACTCGTAGCGGGACGAGTATTCGCCCATCGCAGGCGCAGCCGTCGTCGGCGGGGTGCGTAGCGCGGGCAGCTGTCGGTAGAACTCGTCGCGGGTGATGGTCTGCCCGTCGATGTATTCCTTCCCGTCCAGCACGAGGATCGAGGGAATCACTTCCAGACCCTGCTGCTCGACGAGAGCCACAGGGAGGTCGCAGGTCGAATCGGTGACAATGCCAATTTTCATTTCTACGCTCTATTGCCGTCCACGGGCAGGGAACAAAAAAGGTGGGGTGGACTCGTAAAGTCCACCCCACCTGCGATTAACCTTATTCTACAGAAATAATGAATTGATAGTGTGGCTGGCCGCCTTCCTGCACCTCGATCTCTAGCGCAGGATACCTGCCACTGATCACATCTTTGATGCGGTTGGCCTCGACGTGCGTCATGCCTTCGCCGTAGAACAGCGTGACCAGTTCATGGTTCGCGGCGTCCGCCTTTTCGAGGAAGCCCAACACGCCGTCCTCCACAGTGTCGGCGGAGAGCACCAGCTTGCCATCCAGCAGCGCGATGACCTGGCCGTTCTCGACCTTCACCCCGTCGATCTCCACCGTGCGGGTGGCGACGGTGATCTCGCCCGTCTTGACCATGCCCGCGGCGCGGGTCATCTTCTCGGCCACGGCATCCAGGTCGCCTTCAGGGTTGAGCGAGAGCATGGCGGCCAGGCCTTGCGGCACGGTGCGGGTCGGCACCACGGCCACCTGCTTGACGGTCACCTGTTTGGCCTGGTTGGCCGCCATGACGATGTTCTTGTTGTTCGGCAGGATGATGACCTTGTCGGTCGGCAGGTTCTCGAACGATTTCAATATATCCTGCGTGGACGGGTTCATGGTCTGCCCGCCCTCGACCACGGTCGCCACGCCCAAACTGGCGAAGATGCGGCTCAGGCCCGCGCCCGGTGAGACCACCACCACGGCGATCTGCCCGGGCTCCACGGCGGCGAACTCGATGCGCGCCGCCTTCTTGCTCTTCTGGATGTCGTCCATCTGGGCCAGCAGGTTTTCGATGGCCACCTTGGTGATGGTCCCCAGGCCCATGATGTAGTCGATGGGCTCGTAACGTTTCTCGGTCGGGACGTGGATGTGCATGCGGTACATGCCGTCGCCTTCGCCCACCTGGATGGACGTGCCCATCTCTTCGAGCTTGCTGTAAAAAGCGAGCAGGTTCAACTCGCCCTGCGGGAAGAAGTCCACGACCACTTCATAGTCCTGGCCTTCCTCCACTTCCTCCAGCGCGCCTTCCATGCTCATGGCCGAGAGCGGTTGGACGCTCATGGTGGGCGTATCCAGCGACTCGCCGTATACATGGCGCAGCATGCCTTCGAGGATGAAGAACAGGCCCTTGCCGCCCGAGTCGACCACGCCCGCCTGCTTGAGGACGGGCAACAATTCGGGCGTGGATTGGACCGCCTCGTCAGCGGCTTTGACCGCGATCTCGAACAGGTCGATCACATCCTTCGCGGACCCCTGGCCGGCTTCCGCGCCTGCGACGATGCCCTTGGCGACGGTCAGGATCGTGCCTTCCACCGGGCGGACGACGCCCTTGTAGGCGGTGTCGCGCATCTCGGCGAAGGCCTTGACCAGAGTCGGTATGTCCAGCGTTTCCTTATCGTGGACGCCGCGCGCGAATCCGCGCCACAACTGCGAGAGGATCACGCCCGAGTTGCCGCGCGCGCCCATCAGCGCGCCCTGCGAGACGGCAGTCGCCATCTTGCCAAGGTGACGCTCGCCCGAGTCCTTGATCTCGTTGTAGGCCGAGGTCATGGTCAGGAGCATGTTCGTGCCGGTGTCGCCGTCAGGAACAGGAAAAACGTTCAGCGCATTGACCGTCTGCTGGTTGGTGCGTAGCCAGGTCAAGCCTGCCTCGACCAGCCGCTTCAACGACTGGCCATCGATGGATTGCTTCCGAAATTTCTCTACACGTGCATTGTCTACAGCCATGAATCGTCCTGGCCTCCTAATCAGTGTCGCTTACGCGCAGCCCAGCAATATGGACATTGACGCTGCTGACTCTCAGTCCCAACGCCTTTTCCACGTGAAAGCGGACCGTGTTTGCCACGCTTTCGGCCACCGAGTTGATGCGCGTGCCGTACTCCACGATGACGTGGATATCGATGTCGATGCTCTCGCCGTCATAGTGGACGGTCACACCGCGGCTCGGCTCGCGCGTGATGGAGTGCACCAGCCCGTCGGCCAGGTTCTTGGGGGCCAGCCCCACCACGCCGTAGGAACGCAGGGTGGCGTGATACGCGATCGTGGCGACCGCGTTCGGCGAGATGTGGATCCCGCCCAGTGATGTGGTTTCTTCGCCCATGGGTTTGGTTTCCTCTTATTATGTCGGGTACTGTCGCAGGTTGCCAATATTACCATTGATACCGCTTGCAGCGGCGGATTTTTGAAAGTATCCCGCGCGGGAGAACAGGCGGGATTCCCGTGCTTCTATATTAACATCTTGTCTTGAAGAAGGTTGCGTTGTGTGGTAAAATGCCCTGCCTTTGAAAAGGCAGTGGTACTGGAATCATCAAGAAAGGATATTTGTACGATGGCTAAATGTGCTCATTGCGGCAAGACAACGACCTTCGGCCACAACCGCTCATTCTCCCAGCGCGCCACCAACCGCAAGTTCAAACCGAATTTGCAGAAGGTCAGCATTTTGGAGAAGGGCAACCTGGTCCAGAAGACGCTGTGCGCCAAGTGCATCCGCACGCTGGCGAAGTCGGCGGCGTAGTACGCTTTCCTTCGCATCCAAAGGTCGCGGCATTCGTGCCGCGATTTTTGTTTAACCGCGCAGGGCGCGGATGCCCGCCGCGATCCCCTGCGGATACTTGAAGACGGCGTTACCTGACACAAAGACGTTCGCGCCGGCCGCACGCATCTGCGGGACCGTGTCGGCGGCCATGCCGCCATCGACTTCGAGCCAGGCGCGGGACATGATCTCGTCCAACTTCTGACGGATGGTCCGCACTTTGGCAATGGCTTCGGGAATGAAGGCCTGCCCCGAGAACCCGGGGTTGACACTCATCACCAGCACCAGGTCCACCATGCCCAGCACGGGTTCGATCATGACCGTGGGCGTGGCGGGGTTGAGCACCACGCCCGCCTTGCAACCCAACGACTTGATCTCTTGCAGGGTGCGATGCAAATGCGGACAAGTCTCCACATGGACGGTGAGATGGTCCGCGCCCGCCCTGGCAAAATCGGCCAGCAGACGTTCGGGTTGTTCGACCATCAGATGCACGTCGAGCGGGAGGCTCGTGGCGCGGCGGCAGGCCTCCACGATGAGCGGACCAAAGGTCAGGTTCGGGGCGAAATGGCCGTCGATCACATCGACGTGAATCCAGTCCGCGCCCGCATCTTCACAGGCGGCAATCTGGTCTTTCAGATGAAGAAAGTCGGCAGATAGAATAGAGGGGGCGATGAGAATGTTGTCAGTCACGGTTATTGATAGGCAAAGATGACGCGAATCCAGAACGGGATCAGGCCGCCCGCAAGGATCAAGGCCACCAGGCCGAGGACCACGGTGACCCAGTCGATGTCCAGGTCGAGGCTGAAGGGTTCGGACTGAGGCTGCGGCGTCAAAACGGGGACATGCGTCCGCCCGGTGGGCAGCGCGGATTGGGGCAACGGGACAGGCTCGGGCCGCTGATAGGTCATCGCCACCTCGGGGGTCAACGAAAGCGGAGTCGGCTCCTCATCGCGCTGATTCCCGAAACGCAGCAACACGCGTCCCAACTGATCGGCGGTACGGTACCGGGCGGAAGGCTCCTTCGAGAGCACCTTCATGACGATCTCCTCCAGCGCGGAGGGGATGTCGGGCACGTACTCGCGGATGGGGATCGGCTCGGCTTCGATGTGCAAACGCGCCAGTTCATCGGCGGAGGTGGCGGTGAAGGGCGGGGTCCCGCTCAGCATTTCGTACAGGACCACGCCCAGCGAGTAGACGTCGGAGGCAGGCGAAGGAGCCTCCCCTGCGGCCTGTTCGGGCGCGAAATATTGCGGCGAGCCCCAGACCACATCGGTGCGCTCGCCCGGCAGGATGGTGGCCAGGGCGCGCGCGATGCCGAAGTCGGTGACCTTGAGACGCTGATCGGGCGTGACCAGCATATTGTGCGGCTTGACGTCGCAGTGGACCAGCCCGGCGCGGTGGGCGTAGCCCAGCCCCGCGCAGGCCTGCACCATGAGCGGAATGGCCTCTTCCACGCGGAAGCGGCCACGTTTGCGGATCAGGGTCTTGAGGTCGGTGCCCGGGACGTTCTCCATCACGATGTAGAGCCGTCCCTCGCTCAGACCGAAATCGTGCACGGTGACGATGTTGGGATGTGAGAGGTTGGCCGCGGCGCGCGCCTCCTGGCGGAAGCGATCCTGGAAGGCCTGGTTCTCGGTGTAATCCTTGCGCAGCACCTTGATCGCCACGTAACGGTCGAGCATCACGTCGCGGGCGCGGAAAACTTCCGCCATTCCGCCCGTGCCGAGACGCTCCAACAACTGATAGCGATTGTTGAGCAGGGTGCCTTCGTTCATCGAAAAGATTATAACATGCAGGGTTTGGGAGAGGATGGAGAGACAGGTATAATCATCCCATGCGGCGGCAAGATCGATGTCCGTCCACACGTGTTGAAAACCCTGATGTCCGCTGGAGCCTTGAGCCTGTTGCAGAGTCCCGTATGAAATTATCTAATTACCTGAACCGTTGGGTGATTCTGGGATCGATCGGAGTCGCCGCCCTGTTGCTGGTCCTGACCCTGGTCCTGATCGGCCTGACCAGTCCGCGTGCCACGCCCGAGGTGGGTTTCGTCCCCGCCGACTTGACCATGCTGCCCGCCCCGACGCACACCCCGCTCGCCACACTGATTCCCACCCTCGACCCGAACGTGACTCCCACCCTGGCGGAGGGCGTCATCGGCATCGGCGGTTACGTGCAAATCACGGGCACCGAGGGCCAGGGGCTGCGCCTGCGCTCCTCGCCCGGCCTGAACGGCGGACAGGCCTTCCTCGGATTCGACGAGGAAGTGTTCGAGGTCCGCGATGGACCGAAGGAAGCCGACGGATACACCTGGTGGTACCTGGTCGCCCCGTATGATGAAACCCGTGCCGGCTGGGCCGCCGCCGATTTTCTGGCGGTCGTGCCTTCGCCGTAGCCCCATAAACCCTCACCCCGTCCCCTCTCCCAGTGGGAGAGGGGGGAAAGCTGATATGAACGAAAGACCTACTGGAATCACCGCCAACAAGACCGCCCACGAGTTCACCGTCACATGGAACGACGGGCATATCAGCGTCTATCCATTCGGGCTGCTGCGCGCAGCCTGTCCGTGCGCCACGTGCCGTGGTGGACACGAGAACATGAGCTCCGAGCCCGATGCGGACGTGTTCAATGTAAAGATGGAAGACTCGCCCGCCACGCGCATCAGCAATGTAGTGGCTGTCGGCTCCTACGCGCTGACGGTCGTCTGGGAAGACGGGCATGACTACGGAATCTATAATTGGCATTACCTGCGCGCGCTTTGTCCGTGCGCGGAATGCCGAGCCAAGGCAAAATAGGAATCAAAAACGGCGCTCCTCGCGCCGTTTTATTTTGGAGTCATCTCAAGCCAGCACAGCTCCTTCGAGTTGCAGCAACCACTCCTTGGTGGGCAGACCATCGCCGCCGCCATAACCGTGGAGTTTGCCGTCCGCGCCGATGAGGCGGTGACAGGGAATGACCAGCGGCATGGGATTCGTGGCATTGGCCCGTCCCACTCCGCGATAGGCATTGGGGCGTCCGATCTGGGCGGCGATCTCGGCATAGGTGCTGGTCTCGCCGTAGGGGACAGCACACACCGCCTCCAGCACCGTCCGCTGGAAGGGCCGCAGCACGGACCAGTCGATGGCGAAGGTGAAGTCACGACGCTGGGCGATCAGATACTCGAAGACTTGCTTCGCGTACGGAGCCACACGCTCCTGATCCTCAATCACGGGACGCGCCAGCCGCCGCAGGAAACGATCCAGATCGGGCTGGGCAGCGGCCCATTCCACGGCGACCAGGCCCAGTTCCGAGACAACAAGGCGCAAGTCTCCCACCGGGGTGCGGTTCAAACTTCCCAGAGATAGTTCCCGAGTCATCCTGCCTCCTTTTATCGAGCGCCAAAACTTACACTGCTGTTAGTTGTCGAACAATCGTAGGGGAAACGTAGGTCTCTCGTCAAGTACTATTCGGACAAGCATGATAAATTAGGGAGCGTAAGGTGATTTCTCTTCTCCTCCTTTCAAGGGAACCGCGGTCGGCGTCCGCGGTTCTCGAACTTTAACGGGGGGAGTGTTGGCAGTATAATCCCATCATCTCAAGTTGTGAGGATGAAATGGCGATACAGATCACAATCATCGGACTTGGACAAATCGGCGGCTCGATTGGCCTGGCGCTGGCAGGACAAAAAGCCGCGCTCAAGCGTGTGGGTCACGACAAGAAAGTGGATGTGGAGCGCGCCGCGCAAAGCAAGGGCGCCGTGGATGAAGTAAAACACAACCTGCCCTCGGCCGTGCGCGATGCCGACCTAGTGCTGTTGTGCCTGCCCGTCAGCCAGGTGCGCGAGACGCTGGAATTCATCGCGCCCGACCTGAAGGAAGGCGCGGTGGTGATGGACACCTCCCCCGTCAAGAGCGGCGTCCTCGAATGGGCGCAGAGCATCCTGCCGCCCAAGCGTTACTTCGTCGGGCTGGTGCCGTCAGTGAATCCCGATGCGCTGCACGAGATCAAGTTCGGGCTGGCAGCGGCCCGTGCGGACCTGTTCCAAAAGGGCGTGATGATCATCGACGCCCCGCGTGGGACGCCGGGTGAGGTGGTCCAACTGGCCTCGGACCTGGCGCGCCTGCTGGGATCCGAACCGATGCTGGCAGACCCGCTCGAGTCGGACGGGCTGATGGCCCGCATGCACCTGTTGCCGCAACTGGCGGCAGCGGCCCTGCTCAACGCCACCGTGGACCAGCCCGGCTGGATGGAAGCCCGCAAGATGGGCGGCCGCGCCTTCGCGGCGGTCACGGCAGGGCTGGCCTACCAGGACGAGATCGACTCGTTGCGCATATCTGCCATGCAGAACCGTACCAGCACCGTCTACGCCCTGGACGTGATGATCGCCGCCCTGCAAGGCATCCGCAACGACCTGGAGTCGGGCAACGATGACGGCATCGCCGTCCGCCTGGAGCAGGCGCTCGAAGGCCGCAACGACTGGATGAACGACCGTCTCAAGGCGGAATGGGCCACGGGCATCGAACGCAAACCCATCGACATCCCGAGCTTTGCCGAGCGTTTCTTTGGCAGCACCTTCTACAAGCGCGAACAGGATCAATGACCTGTTATTGTTACATCGTCGAGTGCTCCGACGGGACCTTCTACACCGGCTGGACCACCGACCCCGAGCGGCGGGTGAAGACACACAACGCGGGCCGCGGCGCCAAGTACACCCGCACCCGCCGCCCCGTCCATCTGGTCTACGTGGAGGAGCAACCCGACCGCACGACCGCCATGAAACGAGAGAGGGCCATCAGGGCCCTCCCGCGAGAAAAGAAAATGAAGTTGACGAAAAGACCCTAAAGGTTTTGAAAACCTTTAGGGTCTCGTTTTAGTCTTTGAAGACCGGCAAATGTCCGAGCGCGGTAATGTGCATCCACTGGGCGCGGTCGCCTTCGGTGAAGATGGCGGCCTCGGCGGCCACGCTGGCCCCGGTCTTGTCGAGGATCAGGCGCATGCCTTGCAGCGTCGAGCCGGTGCTGATGACGTCGTCCAACACGACCACCTTCTTCCCCTGGATGACCTCGCGGTCCTTCTCGTCGAGGATCAGGGTCTGCGGCTGCCCCGTGGTAATGGACAAGGTCTCAGTCTGGATGGCGTCGCCCATGTACGGCTTGTAGGACTTGCGCAGCACGATGTAGGGCTTGTTCATCTCCGCGGAAAGCGCGTACGCCAACGGGATGGATTTGGCTTCGGCGGTCATGAACAGGTCGAAGTCCAGGTCCTTCAGCCGTTTGGCTAATTCCTTCGCGCAGGCCTGCACCAGTTCGGTGTCGCCCAGGATATTCAGGATGGCGATGCGCAGCCCGGGGGCCACTTCGAACAATCGCAAGTTCCGCTTGACGCCCGCCACTTCCACGGGATAGGTATCATATTGCGCCATGACTTCCTCCAGAAATATGTATAGACGGGGCGAAGTTTATCACAACCTTTTTGAAAAACCAACGCGGTATAATCCTTTCGTGCTTCCCGACCTGCAACTCAACGATCACTTGCGCCTGCGAAAGCCCCATCCCTGCGGCTCCTACGAGTGGACCGTCATCCGCCTCGGCGCGGATATCGGCCTGGAGTGCAAGGGCTGCGGTCGGCGCGTGATGCTCACCCGCCGCGAGTTGACGCGGCGGCTCAAGACCAACCTCACCCCCCACGAGCCCAAACCCAATGACAACTCCCAATAAGCGACCGCACATCCTGTTCCTTTTTTCCGATACGGGCGGGGGACACCGCTCCGCGACCGAAGCCATCATCGAGGCCCTGAGCCTGGAATATGGCGACGCCGTCTCCACCGAGATGGTGGACTTCTTCAAGGATTACGCCCCCCTGCCGTTCAACAAAATGCCCAATTGGTACCCGGAGATGGTCAAAGCCCCGCGTTTGTGGAGCGCCTCCTTCTACGCCACGGACGGGCGCGCCCGCGCACGGGCCATCACCACAGCCATGTGGCCGGTGGCCCGCCAACCCGCACGCGAGATGATCAAAGGCCACCCCGCAGACCTGATCGTCACGGTCCACCCGTTCTCCAACACCTTTGCGTTGAAGGCCCTGCCCAAGAACCGCCCGCCCTTCATCACCGTCGTGACCGACATGGTCACCACCCACGCTCTATGGTTCGACAAGCGCGCCGACCGCATCCTCGTCCCCACCGAAAGCGCCCGCCAAAACGCTGTCCGCTATCACATGGACCCACAGCAAGTACGCGTGGTGGGCCTGCCCGTCGCAGACCGCTACTGTCAGCCGGTCGGCGACAAGCGCGCCCTGCGCGAAAAACTCGGCTGGCCGCAGGACAAGTCCATCGTCTTGATGGTCGGCGGCGGCGAGGGGATGGGGCCGCTCGGCAAGATGGCCCTCGCCGTGGATGAATGCGGCCTGGACCTGGGCCTGGTCGTCGTGGCCGGGCGGAATCAGCGCCTGAAAGAATCGCTGGGGGAACACGCCTGGGAGAATCCCACCTTCGTCTATGGCTTCACGCGCGACATGCCCGACTTCATGCGCGCCGCCGACTTCATCATCACCAAGGCTGGCCCGGGCACGATTGCCGAAGCCATCAACGCCCACCTGCCCATCATCCTCTATGCCAAGCTACCCGGACAGGAAGACGGCAACGTCACCTTCGTGGAAGAGGAGGGAGTCGGCGTCTGGGCGCCCACACCGCAACTGGTGGTGCGCGCGCTCACGCGCTGGACCAGTCGTCCGCAGGAGAAAGCCGCCGTGGTGGAGAGTTGTCGCCGCGTGGCGCGGCCCGACGCGGCCCGTCAGATCGCGCGCGAGATCATGAAATTCTTCGAGGGGTAAAGTGAGCGGCGGGCAATGCCCGCCGCTGTCGTTTCAATCTGATAACGTGAGTCCCTTATATTGCTCTTCTGTAACAAAATATAGAACAAAACGTAAATATGCACTGATATCTTCAGTTTCCGACATTTTCTGGAGCACCTCAAATTTTTCTTTTCCAAGTTTTACAAAATCTGTTGTCATACACAGACGATTAAAATTAGTAATGCATTCATGTGCACTTCGCACCACATAATCTTGCCAGATTTCAGAATCCGATTTGTCATCGGGATTGAAATTTAACCAATACAATTCACAGGTACCACCAGGTATTCGAAACTGCACTTCTCCACCTTGCGTAGCTAAGTTTTGTTTCTTGGCTGCCAGAATTGCTTCTTCAACGTCATCTTTTCGCCAGGCATATTCTTTTCCTCGCAATGATGCTTTCGACAACACGGTTTGGGGTAATAATTCTTCGGGGTCCATAACTTTTCTCAACTGATCCAGGTAGGAATTTCTATTTTCCAAACACCTTATCAAAAAAATCGATGACCCGTGATTCGTATTTCTCAGGGAATTTTGCGTGCATGTTCAGGTGATACGCCTTCGGCTCGGTCCAGAGCAGGCGCGGCTCGCCTGCAGCATCATAGAGCTGCTGCGCTGACTCAACGGGAATGTTGTCGTCGCTCATGCCCTGGATAATGAAGATAGGCCGTGGACTGATTTTGCCGATATCGTCCACGGCGCGCACCGAGTTTACACTGATGCCTGTTTGCAGTTGAGCCCACATACGGACCAACTCACGCAAGCCGGGGATTGGCACGCGCAGATTCAGTTCATCGCTCAGGGTGTTGAAGGCGCTGTCTGCCACGACTGCCTCGATCTGCGAATACTGTGCCGCCGCACGGATCATGGTGACCGCGCCCATCGATCCGCCCCAACCCGCCACGTGTTCTACTTCGGGTTGCACCAGGGCAAAATCCAGTGCGGCCTTTACATCACGCACCTCATAATACCCCAGTGACGTGAACTCTCCTTCGCTCTCACCGTGCGCGCGGAAATCCCAGGCCAGCACACCGTAGCCATGTCTGGCGAACAACGCATACATGTCGGTGGCGATCGATGAGCCATGTCCATGCGCCACTAGAATGACCACGCCGTTTTGCGGCGGCGTGTACCACGCGTGAAGTTTTAAGCCGTCTTCTGTGGTGAGCGTCACCGTTTGAAAATCGATTCCCTGCTCTTGAAGCGGGAGAGGCGAGGCAATCCAACGGGCAGGATGCAAATAAAGCTGTGTTTGATGGTAACTCAACGCCAAGGCTCCTCCCAAGCCAAGCAGGAGCAGGAATACGATCACCACCATCAACAGGTTGAACCAGTAGCGCCACCCTCGTTTCATGGCTACTCCAGCACCAAATTATCGATCAGGCGAGTCCTGCCGATCAGCACGGCCATCGAGAGCAGGGTCTTGCCTGCGACGGTTTTCAACTCGGCCAGCGTGTCGTAGTCCGCGCAGGAGACGTATTGTATCTGTGCGCGCGGCTCGACGGCGATGACCTCCTTCATTTTGGCGCGCAACGTCTCGGCATCCCGTTCGCCCGCATCGTACAGGTCCTTCGCGGCGGTCAGCGCACGCGAAAGCACCAGCGCAGCCTGACGGTCGGTGCCTTCCAGATATTTGTTGCGGCTCGACATGGCCAACCCGTCCGCTTCACGCACGATGGGGCAGACCACGACCTCGATGGGGTAGCTCAGGTCGCGCGTCATCTGGCGGATGACCGCCGCCTGCTGGGCGTCCTTCTGCCCGAAATAAGCCTTGTGCGGCTGGACGGCGTTGAACAACTTGGCGACCACCGTGGTCACACCGCGGAAATGGCTCGGGCGCATGGCCCCTTCGAGTGGTTTCGTCAACATCTCCACCTCGACCCAGGTCTGGTACCCGCTCGGATACATGATCTCAGGGGTGGGATTCCACACCAGGTCCACGCCGAGTGGCTCGATCAGGCTCAGGTCACGCTCCAGGTCGCGTGGATACTTCGAGAGATCCTCGGTGGGAGCGAACTGTGTCGGGTTGACGAAGATACTGACGGCCACGTGGTCGCACTCCGCTTTGGCGCGGCGGATAAGGGAGAGATGTCCCTCATGGAGATACCCCATGGTCGGGACCAGGCCCCAAGTCCCAGGCAGGGCGGAGCGGATGCTCCATAATTTGTCTAGACCAATCGCAATTTCCATGACTTTATCCTCGTTGACAGTTAGAAAAGATGTGCTAGAATGACGCCACCAATTAGAAAAGGAGATCGAATGGCATACAGTTTCACCAACTCAAAGGGAACCACCTATTACCTGCATGCAAAGAAGACCGGCGAAGCGGGCAAGGAACGCACCCTCTACTTCTTCTCCAAGGAGATCAAGGAAGGCGCGATCGATGCAGTGCCCGCGGGCTACACCGTGGCTGAAATGAAGACGGGCTTGCCCGTTTTGAAGAAAGTATAACCCCGAACAACATCGAAGAAAAATCCAGCATACGCTGGATTTTTTTGTTTGGCTAATTGACAGGTGTAGGCGGCGGCGTAGGGCACCTGGGCTCGGGACGTGAGGCGGAGTCGGGCATGCCAAAGGCCTCCAGAACAGGGCGTCCGTCCCACTCGGGCGGGATGGGCAGGCCCAGGGCCCAAGCGGCGGTGGCGGCCGTGTCGGTGGTGTTGACCGCGCTGGTAAGGACCCTCGGCTGGATGCCCGGGCCTACGGCAATCCACGGGATGGTCATGTCGGACGGAATGTCATAGCCGTGCGTGGTGCCGTGCCCGCCGTGGTCAGCGGTGACGATGATGAGGGTGTGCTCGCGCATGTTCGCCTTGTCGAGCGCGTCAAGGACGATCTGCAGAGCCGAGTCAGTACGGCGCAGGGTCATCAGTTGGGTCAGCGACATCCAGCCGTAGGAGTGTCCGTCAAGGTCGGGATCGGGAAAGTGGGCGAACAATAGGCTGAATCCGTTGGGGATGACCTGCGCCGCGCGTTTCGCCAGGATGGGATCCAGGTCGTTGACATGGATGAACACATCGGTGCTCTCAGGTTCGGTGATCTGGCGCAGTTTTTCCTTGCCGACCACCATAACCGTGCGCAGCCCCGCCGCGTGAGCCAGGTCGAACAGGTCGGTGCCCTGGGCATATCCATTTTCAGGCAGGTATTCGTTCCAGGTCACGCCATGCACCGACGGGCACAGCCCGGTCAACATGGAGGTATGCGATGGCAGGGTGGAACTGGGAAAGATGGTCTGCGCGTTGTAGGTATAGGCGCCCTGGGCAATCAAAGCCTGCAAATGCGGCATGGGGGCGTAGTCGATGGCGTCGGGGCGCAGACCGTCGATGCTGATGATGACCACGCGGGTGATGTCGGGGTGCGGGACCTCGGTGGGGGTGGCGGTCGGTTCGAGGGTGGGAGTCTCGGACGGGGGCGGGGTGACCGTTTCGGTGGGGAGGGGTGGCGGAGTCAGCGTGGGCGCAGGGGCAACCGCCGACAGCCCGGGCAGGCAGGAGGTCAGCGCCAGGACGAGCAGGAGCATTACAGAAATGTGAAGCCGCTTCATTCCAAATCCTATTGACGAGTAGAATATTTGTGCTAAAATCTTATTACAATTGAATATCTTGCTCTTTTAGAGAAAAGGAGACTAATCATGACACGTACACATTTGGCCTCTAAAAGTATAACCGAAGGCGCTGAGAGGAGGATAACATGCCAGCACTAAACCGCGTTCAACTCATCGGAAGACTCGGCAAGGACCCCGAAGGCCGCTTCACGCCCACCGGCAAACAGGTGACGTCGTTCAACGTGGCCATCTCGAACCGCTGGAAGAGCGGCGGCGAGACCAAGGAATACACCGAGTGGGTGCATGTCGAGGCCTGGGGACGGCTGGGTGAGGTGTGCCAGGAGTATCTGCACAAGGGCAGTCTGGTGTACATCGAAGGCCGCTTGAAGACCGAGCGCTACGAGGACAAGGGTGAGACCAAGTACTTCACCAAGGTCGTCGCACTGGCGCTGCAATTCCTGGACAAGAAACCCGCCGAGGAACCCATGATGCAGGTCGACGAGGAAGTCGGCGAGTACGAGGTCTAGCCACGGAATCAACTGGGGGAGATCGAGGAATACAAGTGAATCAAAAAGGCGCAGCCACGAGAAGAGTGACTGCGCCTTTTGTGTTTTTGGTTTCGACT
This sequence comes from uncultured Anaerolineales bacterium, assembly GCA_937928015.1. GTDB lineage: Bacteria > Chloroflexota > Anaerolineae > Anaerolineales > Villigracilaceae > JACPVF01. The sequence goes on from CALFXA010000087.1 coordinate 27,686, forward strand.
ATCCCCAGCGCCAGGTGGTGCCTTCCTTGCTGTCTTCGAGCGTGACGCCCAGTTCCTTGAGGCGGTCACGGATCAGGTCGGAGAGCGGCCACAGTTTTTGCTTACGCACCTCGGAGCGGACCTCGATCAGCAGGTTGATGAACTTGTCCGCGTCGCCTGAGCCTTGTTTTTCCTGCAAGCGCAGGCCGAGCACGCCGCTCAACTCGCGCAGCATGGACTGAGCGGACTGGAGTTGGTCGTTCGTTGCACCGTTATCACGGGCGGTGTTGATGCCCTTGACCAACTCGAACAACGCGGCCACCGCGCCCGCGGTGTTGATGTCGTTGTCCATGGCATCAACAAAGTTGGACTTGGCGGTTTCCGCTAAGGAAGCCAGCCCGGAGGTGTTGCCGTCGGAGAGCCCCTTCGCGGAAGCGGAGGCAGGCCGAAGTCCAGATTTGAGGCGTTCGACGTTCTTTTCCGCTGCGCCGAGAGTCTCATCGTTGAACATCAACGGGGCGCGGTAGGTCCCGTTCAACACGAGCATACGCATCACGTCCGCATCGTGCTTGCTGAGGAATTCCTTGATGCTGATGATGTTACCCAGCGACTTGGACATCTTTTCGCCGCCGAGTTGCAGCATGCCGTTGTGGACCCAATAGCGGGCGAATTCCTTGCCCGTGTAGGATTCGCTCTGGGCGATCTCGTTCTCGTGATGCGGAAAGATCAAATCGTTTCCGCCGCCGTGGATGTCGA
>CALFXA010000088.1 GCA_937928015.1 uncultured Anaerolineales bacterium
GGCCTTGAGGTTCTTGCTGCCCATCACCGCGCCCACGCCCGAGCGGGCAGCCGCGCGATGCTTGTCGTTCATGATGGACGCCATTAGGGCCAGGTTCTCGCCTGCAGGGCCGATGCAAGCCACGCGCGCCTCGTCGGAATGTTCGGCCTTGAGCAGGTCCGTGGTCTCATGCGTGTCCTTGCCCCAAAGATGACCCGCAGGGCGGAGTTCAACCTGATCTTCGTTGACAAGCAGGTAAACAGGTTCACTGGCCCTGCCCTCGAAGATGAACAGGTCGAAGCCCGTGCGCTTCATCCAGGTGGGAAATTCACCGCCCGAATTGGAGTGAGCCACGGCGCCCGTCAGCGGGGACTTGGTCACCACCATGTAACGGTTGCCCGTCGGCGCAGGGGTGGCGGTCAACGGCCCCGTGGCGAAGATCAACTTATTCTCGGGGGCGAGCGGATCCACTAGCGGGTCGACTTCCTTCGACAGATAATGGATCGCCACCCCGCGCCCACCGATGAAGTCGCGGCAGACTTGCGGGTCGATGTCCTCGACAGAGGTCGTGCGTGTGGTGAGGTTGATGCGTAACAATTTTCCGTGCCAGCCGTACATGGGGACTCCTTGTGTAGTCTTCGCGCTTCAGTTCTGCTCAGCGCGAGGGACGTGGAAAATTATGGTATCTTGCAAATCGTCTTTCGGCTTCGTCGCAAAAAACGCGACTCCGCTCACGTGTGCCTGCGGCCCAGTGCAGGCAGGACGTGGAGAACTTATCCTCCCGCGATGGCTGAAAAGGCGGCGACAGTGTCGCCCTCAGAGACGGGGGTGTTCAATTCCACGGTCAGGCCATTGAGGACGATCACACTGGTATCGTCGAGTGGCACGTTGAAGCGGGCAACGGCCTCCGCCACGGTCGTTCCGTGTGGGACTTCGAGTTCGATGGTGTTTCCTTTGATTCCAGGGGGCAGCATATCCTTATAATTGGCAAGCAATTTAACAGTAATCCGCATGGCTGAATTCTAGCACAGGCGCGGGTTCAGCCCAATAGGACGATTATCACCTGCGGCCTGGGTTACAATTCAAATATCATTTTTGGGTATCGAAAGGGATATCGAGCAATGGAGAAATGGGCAGTCATTACGGGAGCTTCGAGCGGCATCGGTGAGGAATTTGCGCGGCAACTGGCCGCCCAGGGCTATGACCTGTGCCTGACAGGTCGGCGGGCGGACCGCCTGGAAGCAGTGGCGGCCGAAGCGCGGGACCGGCACGGGGTCCGCGCGGAGGTGGTGGCCGCCGACCTCGGCACCGACGCAGGCATGCGCCTGGTCGAGAAGTGGATCAGCGTCCACGCCCCCATCGAGATGCTGGTCAACAATGCAGGCTTCGGCATCCGCTCGCTGTTTGTCGATAGCGGACCCGACCCAGTGGTCGAGATGATCGCGGTCCACAACATTGCGCCCGTGCGGCTGATCTGGGCAGCGCTGCCTGGTATGAAGCAGGCAGGACGCGGCACCATCATCAATGTCTCGTCGCCCGCGGCTTACGCATCCCTGCCTGGCAATGGCGGTTATGCGGGCACCAAGTCCTTTCTGAACGCCTTCTCCGAATCACTGGCGCGCGAGTTGGAAGAGACGGGTATCCGCGTACAGGTGCTACTGCCTGGTTTCACCTACAGTGATTTCCACAAACGGCCCGCATATCAGGACGTAGACCTGTATCACTCGATCCCCAGGTTCATGTGGCAGACTTCCGAGTACGTGGCGCGCACTTCCTTAAAGTCGCTCAAACATGGCGGCTTGTATTGCACGCCCGGCCTGCTGTATAAATTACTCGTCCTCGGCGGTAGGCTGGGATTCGCCCGCCTGGCGCGCGGCTCGATCCTGTCCCGCTTTGGGCGCGACAAAAAATAAGGAATCCATGAAACGACAACTTCCCTATCACGGCTCGTGCTTCGTGTGCGGACCCGACAACCCGCACGGCATCGGCCTCACCCTGTGGGTGGACAATGACGGCGTCATGACCTCCGATTTCACGCTGGGCGACGCCCAGCAGGGACCGCCAGGCCATGCGCACGGCGGCGCTTCGGCCGCCATCCTCGACGAGGCGATGGGCCTGGTGGTGTGGGCGGCGGGGCTGAAAGTGGCGGCCGTCAACATCGAGATCAACTATCACAAGCCCGTGCCGCTCCATCAACCGCTGACGCTCGAAGCGCGCGTCACGGAGCACGACGGGCGCAAGGCCTTCTCGACAGGCGAGATCAGCCTGCCCGATGGCACGGTGGCCGTCAGCGGGCGCGGCATCTACGTCACCGCGCCGAACTTGTTCAAAAAGGTCGATCCATTTCCACGCGAGGGTTCCTCATGAAAACCATTGGTTTGATTGGCGGGATGAGTTGGGAATCATCCGCTGAATATTATCGCATCATCAATGAAGAAACCAAGAAACGCGTGGGGGGGTTGCATTCCGCAAAGAGCATGATGGCCTCGGTCGACTTCGCCGAGATCGAGAACCTGCAACATGAAGGTCGCTGGGACGAGGCGGGTCAGATCCTGACCAAATTGGCCCAGGACGTGGAACGCGGCGGTGCGGACCTGCTGGTGCTGTGTACCAACACCATGCATAAAGTTGCAGACCAAATGCAGGCGGGCATCCATATTCCGCTGTTGCACATCGCCGACGCTACCGCGGAGCGCATACGCGCCGCGGGGATGACGAAGATCGGCCTGCTCGGCACACGCTTCACAATGGAGCAGGATTTCTACAAGAGTCGCCTGATCGAGAAATTTGGTCTGGAGGTGCTCATCCCTGACGAGGTCGAACGCGAAGTGGTGCATTGCGTCATCTATGACGAACTGTGCCTGGGTCTCATCAAGGACGAGTCGCGCGAGGCCTACCAACGTATCATGGAACGGCTGGTCGAGCGCGGTGTACAGGGCATCATCCTGGGTTGCACCGAGATCGAATTATTGGTTCATGCTGAGGATAGCACGGTGCCACTCTTCCCCACCACACATATCCACGCCGAGGCGGCGGTGGAGTACGCATTGCAGGTTTGAATGTGCAGGGCGGGAGAGTTTCCCGCCCACTTGCCTCCCTTGTCCCTTCGGGGTACAACTACAAGAGGAGACCCGCGATGAAAACGAGCATCCTCTTCCGACTTTTTTCCGCGCTTGCGGCGCTGATCTTGACCCTCTCCCTGCCCGTCCAGGCACAGAAGCAGGCGGACTCTTTCAGCGAATTGCGCGACTTCGGCTTTGACTCCGCCACACAGGGCTGGATTCTGCTCGACGGACGTCTCTTCCGCACCGCCGACGGCGGCTCCACCTGGACAGAGATCACGCCTGCGCCATCCATCGCGGCGGTGACCTTCCTCGGGGAGACGGGCTGGGCCGTGCTGATCCAGCCGCATGGAGACGGAGTCCGCTATTCGCTGGCGACCACGCAAAACGAGGGAAGGGATTGGTCCACTCGGCCGATCACGCTGTTCGCGGCAGAACAGGCCTGGGTTTCGCCCAAGTCAATCCACATCCATTTCGAGGATGCCCAACGGGGGACCATCACTATTCAACATGCCACCAGCACGAACTTCAATCTTCAATCCACGTTCGAGACGGTCGATGGCGGAGCGACCTGGAAACAAACTGAAAATGCGGTAGGAAAGCCGCTCACTGAACAAGCCCCAAAAGATGGACTTCAACGCCGCGACATGCTGAGCGACTCGCTCGGCTGGGGCATGGAGCAGAGCGGCGATTGCATGTTCAGCAACCCCATCACCAAGCAGGGTGCCGATTGTGTGCAACAGACTCGCCTGGTCCGCACAACCGACGGCGGCGCGAACTGGCAAACCGTCCCATTGCCGCAGATGCCCAACGGGATTCTCGAACGGCATATTGTCCCGCCTGACATGCCAGAGATTCAACCCAGCCTGGCATATACCCAAACCTGGGCGGGCCAGGGCGTGGACATTTGCGAGATTCCTAGCCTGAGCAAACTGCAAACCTGGTGGAGCAACAGCCCCTACACAGCCGTCAACCTGTATATCGGCGGGTCGTCGCGCGCCTGCGCCAATATCAATTTGTCCAAAGCGTTCTTGGTGCAAGCTCACCTGCAAGGCTGGAAATTCATCCCCACCTGGGTGGGACCACAGGCGCCCTGCACAGGCTACCCCTCACGATTCCCATACGACACCACTGACGCCTACAACGAGGGCGCCACCCAGGCGGCCGCGGCGTTGTTCACGGCCTACAGCCTGGGGCTGACCGAAAGCAACGGCAGCGGCACGGTCATCTATTACGACCTTGAGGCCTACGACACCAGCAACGCCAGTTGCAAGAACGCCGCCCTAGCCTTCATCCGCGGCTGGACCGACCAGATGGAAGCGGCGGGAGATGTCTCCGCGCTGTACGGCGCCTCCTGCGCCTCGGCCCTGACCGACGTGGGCAACCTGGCCAATCCGCCCGACGCCATCTGGATCGCCAACTGGTATCCCAATTACGTATACAACCCCAGCGCAACCGTCTGGAACACGGCCTGTCTGGCCAACAGCTACTGGCCGAATCACCAGCGCATTCGCCAATACACGGGTGGACACAACGAGACCTGGGGCGGTGTCACCATCAACGTGGATAGTAACGTGCTGGACGGCGTGGTGTCCATCCCTGCGCTGGGCCTGGTCAGCGACGCGTTTACCAGCGCGACAGCGATCTCGTCCACACCGTATATGGACGCGCAGTCGATTGGCGCGGCCACCACCGAGGTGAGCGATCCCGTCTTGCCGTGCGCCACGGGCCAGGGATTCAATACGGTCTGGTATCGGGTGACACCCACCACCAGCGGGCGGATGCTAATCAGCACGCACGGCAGCAGTTATGATACCGTCCTCGCCGTGTGGACGGGCACGCAGGGCGGCCTGACGAATCAGGCCTGCAACGACAACTTCAACGGGGCCCAGTCCGAAGTCCAGGTGGAGGTAAGCGCGGGGGTCACCTACTTCATCGAGGTCGCCAGCCCGTCGACGGTCCCATCGGGCACGTTGGTCCTCTCGGTCTTCCAGCCCGCACAGGATGACTTCAACGGGGCAGTGACGCTCGCCCCGCAGCCGTCTACTGTCAGCCTCGACACATCCACTACGGGCATTTCCAGCGATGACCCCGCCATGTCCGCCTGTAATCTTGGCCCAGGGTCGAACACGGTCTGGTATCAGTTCACGCCCAGCGTGAGTGGACCCGTCTTCATCGATACATTCTCCAGTACCTACGACACGACCCTTGCGGTGTGGACGGGCACGCGCGGCTCACTGACGCCCGTGGCCTGCAACGACGACACGGCGGGTGGGCAGCAATCGCAGGTGGATCTGACGCTCACGTCGGGAACGACCTATTACGTCGAGGTCGGTCAGTTCAGCGGAAACCTTTCCGCGCCACAAGCCGCTGGCGGGGGGATGCTCAATCTGCACCTGACCAGTTTCCACGACGTGCCCGGCAATTACTGGTCGTGGAAGTGGATCGAGGCGCTGTTTGCCAGCCGCATCACGGGCGGGTGCAGCACGTCACCCATGTCATATTGCCCCGAGACTGAAGTGACGCGCGCGCAAATGGCGGTCTTCCTCGAACGCGGCATGCGCGGCTCGACCTTAGATCGGAAGAGCGTCGTGTAGGGAAAGAGTGTAGATCTCGGTGGTCG
>CALFXA010000089.1 GCA_937928015.1 uncultured Anaerolineales bacterium
TGGAATGGCTTAGAACGGGCCTGACCCAGGAAAACCATTGGGACTACACCCAGCAAATGACTTTGAGAATCTGGCAGGACCAGCTTGAAAATCCCACCTGGATGGTTGGTCAGGGGAGCATCTCGGAAATCACAGTAAATAGGCAGCCTGCCGCGTTGATCCACGGGGGATGGGAACTCTTCAACAAGGATTGGAATGGCAATGGCATGACGCAAATTACCTGGGAAAGAGATGGTATCCGATATGTAATATCCGCCGTATTTGTGGAGCCCGCCACTGTGATCTCTGATGAAGACCTGATCCGTATGGCAGAATCCATACCATAAAATCGACCTTTCCCTCTTCCCGCTGAATGTACATTCAGCGGGATTTTCATTTTAAGCAGCCCAATAAAAACTGGACAACAATGGGCTAAATATCGGGACAAACGTCACATGCCCGAAAACAACAAAAATGCTACACTTTCCGTATATACAACCAGGAGATTTGTCATGGGAAAAACCTTCCTTTACATCGGTGCGGGAGTCCTGTTTCTGATCGGTTTGTGCCTGCTGGCTTTTGGCGGAATCACACTATACGGGTCCACTGCCCCCAACGGTCAAACCAATTGGGTGCCCATCGGGGTGGCCCTGGGTGGCTTCGGGGTATTGGTCATCGCGGGCGGCGCGGGGATGGTGGTCGCTGCCATGCGCGGGACTAAGACCGAGGTCGTGCAGCAGGTGACGATGAAGGTGGACCTGCCAGGCCAGACCAAGATCGAGGAAGTCAAATGCCGTTCCTGCGGCGGGACTCTCTCCGCCAAGGACATCACCCTGTCCAATGGCGCGCCCATGGTCAACTGTCCGTATTGCCACACCATCTATCAATTGACTGAAGAACCCAAGTGGTAGATCGCAACACGTTATATCCAAGGAGACTTCATGCGTAGAAGACTTCTCGCCTCTCTGATGACCTTCCTGATCGCGTTTGGGCTGGTTTCGAGTGCCTCGGCCCAATCCTACTCCTTCGGCCTGCCGAAGGAAGTGGTTGACGTCTACTGGAACGCCGACGGTACAATGGCCGTGGATTACGCCTTTACCTTCACCAACGAACCAGGCGCGCACGTCATCGACTTCGTGGATGTGGGCACGCCCAATTATTCCTACGATGGCAGCCAGGTCCACGCCGACGTGAACGGAAATCCCGTCACCATCTCCACCGATTACCAGGGGACAGGCTCGGGCTTTGCCGTGGACCTGGGCGGGTATGCCATCCAGTCTGGGCAGTCGGGCACGGTCAACGTCCACATCGGGCGTGTCAACAATGTTCTGTATAAGGACGACAAGGATGAAGCCTACGCCTCGGCCGTTTTCGAGCCGACCTATTTCGACGGCAGCTTCGTCAATGGCGACACCGACCTGACGGTCACCTTCCACCTGCCGCCTGGGGTCAAGCCCGAGGAACCGCGCTGGCACAGCGCCCCGTCGGGATTCCCCTCCGAGCCCGTCACAGGTCTCGACGAGCAGGGCCGCATCACCTACACCTGGAAGAATCCCAACGCGAAGGGTTCGCGCTCTTACGAGTTTGGCGCGTCTTTCCCCAAATCCTATGTGCCCACAGACGCCATCGTCACGGCTCCGCCCGCGCCCGCCTTCAACATCAGCGGGGACGCACTGGGCGGCTTCTTTATGTTCTGCTGCTTCGGTTTGTTCTTCATTGTCATCCCTATGCTGACCGCCATCCAGAACAATCGCCGCAAACTACAATATATGCCGCCGCGCGTGGCCCTTGAGGGTCAGGGTATCAAACGCGGCCTGACCGCCGTCGAAGCGGCCATCCTGCTCGAACAGCCGCTCGACAAGATCATGACCATGATCCTGTTCGGCGTGGTCAAGAAGAATGCCGCCGAGGTGGTCCGCCGCGACCCGCTGGAGGTCAATGTCATCGCGCCCCAACCCGAAGGGCTCAATCAGTATGAGATCAACTTCCTGCAAGCTTTTGAACAGCCTGCGGGCGCGGGCCGCCAAAAGGCCCTGCAAGACCTGATGATCGCGCTGGTCAAGAGCGTCTCGGAAAAAATCCGCGGGTTCAGCCGCAAGGAAACCGTGGACTACTACAAGTCCATCATGGAACGGGCCTGGCAGCAGGTCGAAGCCGCAAACACACCCGAGGTCAAGAGCCAGAAGTTCGAAGAAGCCATGGAATGGACCATGCTCGACCGTGATTATGACGACCGTATGCGCCGCACCTTGCACGGCCCGATCCTCATGCCGATGTGGTGGGGCCGCTACGACCCGACCTTCCGCCCCGCCTCGCTGGGTTCCGCACCTCGAACGTCCGCGCCGACCAGCCAGGGCGGACGTGTCACCCTGCCTGGCGCAGACATCGCCGCCTCGATGGTCACGGGTGTGCAGACCTTCTCCAGCAAGGTGATGGGTGACCTCAACACCTTCACCAGCCGCGTGACCAACGCCACCAATCCTCCGCCCAAGCCATCCACGGGCTCGTCCTATCGCGGCGGCGGCAAGAGCGGAGGCTGCGCCTGTGCCTGTGCCTGCGCGGGTTGTGCCTGCGCCTGCGCGGGTGGCGGACGGTAAATCGGAATCAATGTCACAAATTTATAGGTGAGACATGGCTTTCTTTAGCTCGGTCAAAAACATCTTCCAGCCACGGACTGTGGTCCACGGCCCATCGGCGGGACTTTACCACTACACCCGCGAGGACGTGTTCGAGAAGTCGCGCATTCATCTGCGCCTCGATGCGGACGGTCACGGCACGTTGATCGTCAACGCCAACCGCGTGATGCATTTGAATCCGACTGCGGCCTTCATGGCGTGGATGATCCTGGAAGGAAAGGCAAAAGAGGAAAGAATCCGCGCACTCACATCGCGCTACTCGGTCTCGAAGAAACAAGCCGAAGTCGACTTATCAGATTTCAACTTTCAACTCGACGAATTGTTGCGCCCAGACGGCGCCTGCCCCGTCCACGAACTGGACACCGATACGCTGGCTCCGTTCAGCGCGCGGCCGTCCGCGCCCTACCGCATGGACCTGGCCGTCACCTATCGCTGCAACAACGACTGCGCCCACTGCTACAACGCCCGTGAACGAAACTTCCCTGAACTCAGCACTGAGCAGTGGAAAAAAATCCTCGATCAACTCTGGGTGCTGGGCGTGCCGCACATCGTCTTCACGGGCGGTGAGGCTACCCTGCGCAACGACCTGCCCGAGTTGATCGCTCACGCCGAGTCCAACGGGCAGATCACGGGACTCAACACCAACGCCCGTCGTCTGGCGGACATGTCCTATGTGCAAAAACTGGTGGATGCAGGCCTGGACCACGTGCAGGTCACGGTCGAGTCTTGCGACGAAACCATCCACGACGAGATGATGCGCGCGAAAGGCGCCCACAAGCAGACCATCCGCGGCCTGCAGAACGTGCTGGAAACGCGCCTGTACGTGATGACCAACACCACCATGCTGCGTTCCAACGTCCACAAGATTCCCGACACGCTGGATTTCCTGGCCGATCTGGGTGTGCCCACCGTCGGCTTGAACGCGCTCATCTACTCGGGCAACGGCCTGACCGTTGGAACGGGTCTGCGCGAAAACGAACTGCAACCCATCCTCGACATGGCCACGCGCAAAACCGCCGAGCGCGGACAGAAATTGATCTGGTACACGCCCACGCAGTATTGCCAATTCGACCCCACCGCCAGCAATCTGGGCGTCAAGGGCTGCACCGCCGCGTTGTACAGCATGTGCATCGAGTCGAACGGGAACGTCCTGCCGTGTCAGTCCTACTACACACCCGTCGGAAATATCCTGAGCGACTCGTGGGACTCGATCTGGAATCACAGTCTGTCGGCGCAATTGCGCGAGCGCCAGGGGTTGCCCGAGAAGTGCGACGGCTGTCTCGTGGTGGCGGAATGCGGCGGCGGCTGCCCGCTCAAGTTCGAACATCCAAGCCTCATCCAAATGGAAGTGCCCGCATGAACGAACATGCCTGGATCAAGGAATTTCCCGCCGCGGTCACCGTCTGCGATGCGGACGGGGTCATCCTTGAAATGAATGACAAGGCCGCCAAAACCTTCGAGAAGGATGGCGGCTACAAATTGGTCGGCGCAAACCTGCTCGATTGTCACCCCGACCCCGCGCGCAGCAAGGTCGAGCGTCTGTTGGCCGCTCACGAGAAGAACGTCTACACCATCGAGAAGAACGGCGTGAAGAAGATGATCTTTCAAAGCCCATGGTATCAAAACGGTGAGTATGCGGGCTTCGTGGAACTCTCGTTGGAGATCCCCTTCGAGATGGAGCACTTCATTCGGAAGTAGCACAACTCCATGACCGCTCTCACGAATGCCGAAATCTGTTATCTGCTGGCTTTTCCTGACGCCACCGAAAAAGCCACGGAACCTCCGCAGAAGATTCGCGGTCTTAAGGACGCACCCTACTTCCAGCCGCTGGATGTCACCGTCAGAACGCTGGGCCAGTTCCAGGTCGAGGCGATGGGTGTGGGAGTCACGGTCACCCGTCAGAAGTACGACGAACGCATCCAGATGGTGGAATGCCGCTTCAGCCTGCCAGCCATCCTAAGCGAGGAATCAAACCAACTGTGCGAATCCATCCAAAAGGCGCTGACGGGCAGGCTGGTCCCGCGCGAACATCAGGAAAGCGGTCTCTTCGAGCAATACGTCATCCTGCTGGCGCGCGGATTGGACGAAGCGCCCGATGATTTTGTCAAGAAGAATGCCACGGCACTGACTCGCTTCATCCGCACCCAGCGCGAGCTGTTCGACAAAAAACAGATCGACGAGATTCTCAGTTCGCGCGTGCGCTACTCGAAGGATGACTTGACCCTGGTCGACTGGGAGGGCGCGCTGGTCGTCGCCGTGGACGGCGATTATCAGTCCGACATCGAGCTGCTCAAGGTTGGCAACTATCAGTTGCTGCGCTACCGCATGGTCGATCAGACTCTCGACAACAGCCTGCGCCTGATCAACGAGAAGTTCCGCGCCAACCCGCGCCGCTTCCTGCCTGGCCCCACGCGCGGACAGATCCGCCGCATCGTGCAGTTGCGGCTCGACATCATGCTCGACTTCGAACACACTGAGCAGAACCTGCTGCTGATCGGCGACTGGTACACGGCGCAGCTCTATCACGCCATCCGCGACGAGTTCTATCTCGAAGAATGGAAACAGTCCATCAAGGACAAGCTCGACAACCTGCAGGACATCATCCAGACCATTCAGGAGAATTTCTCGCTCACCTGGGCGGGACTTCTCGAACGTGTGGAACTGATCGGCTGGATCGTTTTGCTCATCGGCTATTTCGTGCTCTTCTTCATGGAAGAGATCTTCAAGAACAAACCCTGATTCGGAGGGACGCATGAACTTCATCACCCGCCTGTTCTCCAAAGTGGAGCCCCTGCCCGAGGGCACGCACCACATGCAAGCCCAACTCGACGAGAAGCCCTACCGCCTGCATCTGCGCCTGCGCGGAGACGGCTCCGCCATTCTGGTGGTCAATGCCGCCACGGTGTTGCACCTCAACCCCACCGCGGCGGAATTCGCCTACCACTTCGTGCGCGGCACCGACCCCGTCGATGCGGCAAAGGAAGTCGCCGCCCGCTACCGCATTAGTCGCAAACAGGCCCAGAGCGATTACCTGACCTTCGTCGAGCGCATCCACGCCCTCATCTCCACGCCCGATCTGGACCCCGTCTCCTTCCTCGACTTCGAGCGGGCCGCCCCCTACTCCGCGGACCTGAGCGTGCCCCTGCGCCTCGACTGCGCCCTGACCTATCGTCTGCCCGAAGGCTCTCACGCCGACACCGCCCCCGTCAAACGCGTGGACCGCGAGCTGACCACCGACGAGTGGAAGGCCATCCTCGACAAGGCCTGGCGTGCGGGCGTGCTGCACATCACCTTTACAGGCGGCGAACCGACCCTGCGCGAGGACCTGCCACAACTGATTGCCCATGCCGAGAAGAACGGTCAGGTCTGCGGCCTGCTGACCGACGGCCTGAAACTGGCCGACAAGACCTACCTCGACCTGCTGCTCCAAACGGGCCTCGACCACGTCCTGCTCATCCTGCAACCCGATGTCGACGCCTGCTGGAAGGCCATCGCCACCATCCTGCCCGAAGACTTGTTCCTGACCGTGCACATCACGGTCCATAAAGCCAATGCGTCGCAATTGCCCGCCTACCTCGACCGCCTCGCCGCGCTTGGGGTAAAATCCCTCTCTCTCAGTTTCGGCGCTGACCTGGGCGAAGAGACTCAGTCCACATTGCGCAACACCGCCGCCGACCTGGGCTTCACCCTGCGCTGGGACCTGCCCGTGCCGTACTCCGAATCCAATCCCGTGTCCATCGAGACGAAGGAAGATTCAATCCCCTCGGGCGCGGGCCGCGCCTGGATGTATGTCGAGCCCGACGGCGACGTGCTGCCCGCCCAGGGCGCGGCGGATCGAATCCTCGGCAATCTCCAGGTCGATCCATGGGAAAAGATTCACCTTTGATGCGAGGCGACTTGGCAAATTTTGCGATTCCTTTCCATGAGGCCTGGTCCCGTTGGACCAGGCCTTGAGAATGGGGGCCAACTCCATGAAAAAAAACGAAAACAATCTCCTTCCCATTTTGGCGGGCATTTTCACCAGCCTGCTGTGTCTGGTAATTGTCGGCGGCTCGATCTATTTTGGAGTTCAATACTTCAAGAATCGGCCCGTCGTCGAGATTCCCGAAAGCGTGCCCGAGAGCGTGGACCAGGTCAAGGCCGAGTGCGCCGATGGTCAATGCATCGAGGGTTGTGTCGCCAAGGCGGCCAGGGCCGTCGGCAATGGCATTTATCCCAACGCGATGGAACCAGGCTACGAGAGTCTGCTCGTGTCGTACAAAGTAGACGGGAATGCCATTTCCGATCCCAGCTATCATTCCGCGCCCGCCAAGTTGTTCGTGTACGCCCACAATAACGGAGTCCACCACCGCATCTGGGATTACTTCACGGGCGTGGTCCCGCTCGAGCAACGGCCTGGCCTGCAAGAGTTCGACATCTATGCGGGCGGAGAATCGGGGGCGCAATTCTCACCCACCGACGACGGCGGCTGGATTCTGCGCTTCAACGTGCTCGCCAGCACCGACTCGAATTACCTCACCGACGCATTGATCCACGAGTACGGGCATTTCATCACGCTCAACCCCACCCAGCAGGTTCCCGTCAAAGCGGGTGAGACCTGCCCGCAGGAAGCGTTCTACGAATGCCCCGCGCCCGACTCCTACGTCAACCAGTTCTTCGAGCAATTCTGGCGCCCGATCTATCACGAATGGACGGGCACGCGCGGCGACTCAAACGCTGGTTATCAGTTCTACCTGCGATATAGCGACCAGTTCGTCACCGAGTACGCCGCCTCCCAGCCGCTCGAAGACATCGCCGAAAGCTGGACCTATTTCATCATCTACCCCAAACCCACGGGCGACACCATCGCCGACCAGAAAGTGCTCTTCTTTTACCAGTTTCCAGAATTGGTGGACCTACGTTATCAGTTGATCTATGGGATTTGCAACTATGAACCGCCTGCGCAATAAGAATCTTCACCTGCTCCTCCTGACCCTCGGCCTGCTGACCGTTTCCCTGGCCTGCGCCACCGCCGAGACCCTCGTCAATGGGACAGCCACCCCTGTCCCCACCTCTACGGCCACCCTCACGCCGACTCCCGCCGAGACGCCCACAACCACCGCCGTCCCCACCGTGGACTGGACTCCCATCGCCTGCGAGGGCGGGGACTGCATCGACGCCTGCATGGCCCGCGTGGAAGCCATCCTCGAAGTCAGTCCGTACAAGGATTTGACGGACGAGGTAAAAAGCGGCTCGACCGATTACGAACTCGCCACCTATCCCGTGAACGGGAACGAGATCGGCGACCTTGAAACAGCATGGGCACCCAAAGAGTACAAAATATTTCAAAAGGACCAGAACACGCATCGCCGTATCTGGAATTACTTCACGTCCGTGATTCCCGAGGAGATGCGCAAACGGGTGGATGAATTCATCGTCTTCACGGATGGACCCCGCAACCGACTGGCCTACGTCAAGCCGACCTCGGACGACACCCAGACCTGGGCCATCGCCTTCGACATCCTCGACTCCGACTACCCGCCCTATCTGACCGAGACCCTGGTCCACGAGGTCGGGCATCTTGTCACCATCGACGCGGCGCAACTCGACACGGATAATCACTCGGCATCGGCCTGCAAGACCTTCCTCCTGCCCGAGGGATGCAGCACCAAAGACTCCTATATCAGCCAGTTTTACAAGCGTTTCTGGCCCGACCTGACTAACGAGTGGAGCGAGGTGGAAGCCGCGCATAGCGAAGCGGAATATCGTGTCCTGGTCGAGAATTTCTACCGCCGACATTCCAATGAGTTCGTCAGTTCGTATGCCGCCACCAGCCCCATCGAGGATATCGCCGAGAGTTGGGCCGTCTTCGTGCTGACGCCCAAGCCCGAGGAAAAATCCGTTGCTGATGAAAAAGTGCTGTTCTTCTATGACTTCCCCGAACTGGTGACCTACCGCCAGCAGATCATCCAGGGATTGTGCTCGTACACGCAGTAAAAAGCCGAATCAACTGTCCATGCCTTGCAAGGAGGAGCCACGACATTTGATGGTATGCTTGCCGAAATTTTCGCGGAGGCTTTATGAATAAGAACATGGTTTGGATTGTTGCGGGGGTGATCCTGTTGTGCTGTGCCCTGATTTGTTGCGCGGGTGCGGTTGGATATTATTATTTCACCACGGAAGAAACCGTCAGCGCCACCGAACTCCCGCCCGTTGCGGAGGAGCCCCAGGTCACGGAGCTGCCGTCGGTGCCCGCCACGGAGTCCTCCGTCGCCGCCTGCCCCGCCTCGATGCAAAACATCATCGACGCCGTGCAATATTCCGTCTACAGCCCCGATGACTCCAGCGGCGTGGACGAACCCGATTCGGTCAACCTGGTCACCTACAGCGTGGACGGGGATCAGATCAACGATCCGCAATTCGAGGATGTGCCATCTACGTTAGAGTCCCAGCAAAAGGATACCTCCTCCCAGCAATTGGCCTGGGATTTGTTCGCCAAACTGATCCCTGCCGACCAGCGGCAGGTGGTCTCTGAGTATGTGGTCTTCACCGACGGCCCCAGCAATATCCTGGCCGCCGTCGAACAGTCTTACGATGACCCTGCACAATGGATGGTCGAAGTGGACAGCGCCGATTTGGCCGACCGCGAAAACCTGTATTTCACCCTCGTCCACGAATTTGGTCACCTGCTCACCCTCGGCCCGAGCCAGGTTCCGCCTGACGTGGAAGTCTATAACAATCCCGATGACTCCGATTTGTACGACCGCAAGGTGGCCGCCTGTCCCACCTACTTCCCTGGCGAGGGATGCAGCCTGTCCGCCTCGTACATCAACACCTTCTATGACCGCTTCTGGACAGGTCTGGTGGACGAATGGCAGCCCATCGACGATCTCGGTTACGGCGACGATCTCGACACATACTACGACGAACTCTATGCCTTCTATGAGCAACACCAGGACGAATTCGTGGACGATTACGCCGCCACCAATCCATCCGAGGACATCGCCGAGTCGTTCGCCTATTTCGTCTTCTCGCCCAAACCCGCAGGGGATACGGTCGCTGAACAGAAGGTCCTGTTCTTTTACGAGTACCCCGAACTGGTGACCCTGCGCTCCGAGATTCTGGCGAGCTTCTGCCAACTGGAGGAATGATCGTGGACGAACGTCCCATCCCCGAAACCTATTGGGTGGAACCTGACCGCTTCCTTGCTGGGGAATATCCTGGCCGCCCGAACGACGAGTTGACCCGTCAGCGCCTCGACCGTTTCCTCGCGCAGGGATTCGACACCTTCATCGACCTGACCACCGAAGGGGAAATGCCGTCCTACCATTCCATCCTGGTCGAGCAGGCCCGCCTCTACAGCCTGGCCGTCCGCCACCTGCGCTTCCCCATCGGCGACTTCGGCTTGCCCACCCGCGAAGGCATGACCGCCACCTTGAACACCATCGATGCCGCCCTGGCCGAGGGCCACAAGGTCTACGTCCACTGTTGGGGCGGTATCGGGCGGACAGGCACCACGGTCGGCTGTTACCTCGCCCGTCACGGATTGAGCGGCGACGGGGCCCTTCGTCAGCTTGCCGAGTGGTGGCGGGGAGTCCCCAAAAGCGCCGTCCATCCCCATTCCCCTGAGACTCTCCAGCAAATGCAATTCGTGCTGGCTTGGAAGGAATAACTATGAAACCCGTTCAACGTCTCCTCGTCGCGCTCCTCATGCTCTTCACGTTCGTCAGCCTGGCCTGCCAGAGCGCAACCAACCTGGTGATCACACCCACCCCCACGGCCTCGCTCACTCCCACGATTACCCTTACTCCTACACGCACCCCGCGTCCCACCAAGACCTTTACGCCCACCCCCACGCCGCTGGTCATCAGAGTGGACCATATGCACAAGGTGCGCAGCGGGGGCTTCGAGTTTCCCGTGTTCGACGGGATGAAGACGGAGATTAGCAATCACGACGCGTTCATGTACAGCAAGAACGAAAAGCTGAACGTCTACCTCTCGGGGCAGGTCCCCTATCCTGGCGAGCACGTCAACACCACGCTCAAGTATTACATGGAATGGGCCAACAAGCAGTTCCGCAACGTGACCGAAGGGGAGCGCGAGACCTTCACGCACGCGGGCGCGGACGGCGCGGGAATGTTCTTCAGCGGCCTCACCAAGGACGGCGAACCCTTCCAGGCCCGCGTCGCTTTTCTGCGTCCTGAAGGCGGCAAGATGCTCACCCTGTTGGTCTATGCCTACGGCGAGGGAGCCTGGGACGAGTTTGGGCAGCAGGCCTACCAGACCACACTCGATAAGGTCACCTTCTTCGAGATTACTTCCTGGGAAGGCTGCTCCATTTCGACCGACCCAGCCTACGGTTTCTCAGAAAGAAAGCCTGTGTTGCTCGGCGGCGAACTCCTGCTGGGACCAGACCGCGAAGAAGATTATATGAGCGCCCTGCTCGGCAAGGACGGCGGGGTGGTCTTCTACTCGCGCATTGACACCGTCGAGGTCAACGGCAAGACCCTCGACAAATACATCCTGCGCGTCGGCAACGGCGGCAGCAAGACCCTGTTCATCGACCTGTACCATGCGGGTCCCGTCCAGGTGCCATCGGGCATGACCTGTTCCAGTCCGCTGCCCGCCAGGTTGGACAACTGACGTGGACTGGCACGCCCGCTATCTCCAGCAGGCCCGTTGGACGCGTGACCTGCGCGCCTACCTGTTCGAGCGCGCGGGCTGGCGGGAGGCGCGCCGTGTCTTGGAGGTGGGATGTGGGACGGGCGCCATTCTGCGCGAGTGGACGGGGCCTGCGACCCTGCACGCCCTGGACCTGGAGCCTGCCGCCCTGGCCCAATGCGGACTCCACGCCCCGGGCGCGCACCGCGTCCGCGCCAACGGGCTGGTCCTGCCCTATCCTGCCACCGCATTCGACATCACCTTTTGCCATTTCTTCCTGCTCTGGGTGCGCGATCCGCTGCAAGCCCTGCTCGAAATGAAGCGTGTCACCCGCCCGGGCGGCAGCATCCTGGCGCTGGCCGAACCCGATTACACCGCCCGTGTGGACGCGCCGCCCGAACTCCGTCCGCTGGGGTGCTGGCAGGCCGAGTCTCTGCAACGGCAAGGAGCAGACGTGGGCTTCGGCGCGCGGCTGGCCGAGACCTTCTTCAAGGCGGGTATCCCGCTCGTCGAAACGGGGCCCATCCAAAGTCGTGGAAATGAGTCCGCGCCTGGGGAGCGGGAACTGGAATGGGCCGTGCTCGAAGCCGATTTGGCGGGCTTTGTCCCGAGGGAAGATATCCAGGCCATGCAGCGGCTGGACGAACAGGCTTGGGCAAACGGGACGAGGGCTCTGCACGTCCCGACCTATTTCGCCTGGGGCAGGGTTTGAATTACAGTTTCAAATTAAGCCTTTCTAAGGTTGAGAGGGCGGAGGGGAAATGGTTGTATAATCCCCCCAGAAATTATCGGAGGCAGATTTTGGAAGCATTGCAACCTGAAAACCCGTTGGAAAATCAACCGGAGGTCACGGAACAGACTCCCGAGCAAGAGAAGGTCAAATGGGGGCAGATTTTGCTGGATATTGTGGAAACGGTGGTGCTGGCGCTGGTGCTCTTTCTGGGTATCAACGCCGTCTCGGCCCGTGTGCGCGTGGATGGGTTCAGCATGAACCCGACCTTGATGGACGGTGAGTTCGTGCTGGTCAATCGCCTGGCCTATCGCGTCGGCGACATGCAGCGCGGTGACATCATCGTCTTCCGCTCAACCACCAACCCCGACCTGGACTTGATCAAACGCATCATCGGCCTGCCTGGCGACCAGGTGGACATCCATGACGGACAGGTCATCGTCAATGGAAAGGCGTTGAGCGAACCCTACATCGCGGCTGCGCCCAATTACCGTGGCGCGTGGCAGGTGCCCGAGGGGCATCTCTTCGTCCTGGGCGACAACCGCAACGACTCGTCCGACTCTCACCAGTGGGGGCTGTTGCCGTTCGAGAATATCGTCGGCAAGGCGATCTTTATCTATTGGCCGTTCCCCGAGTGGGGCGTCATCCGCCACTACGACCTGATGTCTGCTTCGTGAGGCCCATCATGACCAAAGCCCAACCGCCTGTCGTGAGTAGTTTCCCCTGCACCGAATGTTCGGCAGGGATCATGCAGCCCCGTCTGTTGACCTATTTCACCTGGCTGAACGAGGAGTTGATCACGGTCCCCTCCTTCCCCGCCTGGGTGTGCGACGTGTGCGGCCGCCGCGAATACGACGAGCGGTCCATCTCGTGGCTGGACATGCTGCTCGACCCCAACGCGGGCGAACCGACCCGCAAGAAAAAGATCGCGCCGCGTACCCGTCCGACGGCCAGGCCGTCGCGTCCTGCGCCCGAATCATAGTCCGCAAGGAAACCCGACATGGCGATGGATACCTCCCCCCGCACCTTCCGCTTTCTGCCCGCCGACATCCTGACCTCAGGGTATCGGCTGGTGGGCAAGGTGATGGCGGGAAGCACGGGCGTGTTGGGCATGTTGAACGACACCACCCACTCCACGCTGGAAATCCACGACGCGCGCATGGCCCGTCTGCACATGCCCACAAAGCTGGTGGACCACTTCGAGGTGGTGCGCATGACCAAGCAGCGTGTCCACAGCCTGTGCATGGCCCGCCGCGAGGACCTGGGTCCGCAGGCGCTGGTGCGCGGCGGTTACACCAACATCTCCGAATATCCCGCCCGCATCACCACGCAGGTCTTCGAGATCGAGGGCGTGCTGGAAATCCCCGGGCGTTTCGATTTCACCGCGCTGATGTCGGAGAGTGCGCGTGAGTTCATCCCCGTCTTCAACGCCACACTGACGGCCATCCTGCTGCCCAATTTGCGTGTGGAGAGTCCAGCCATGCTGGTCAATCGCCGCCAGGTGGACATGATCGCCTTGCTGGGTCAGCGCGTCAAGGCGGACAGCAAAAAATAAGTTTGACCATCCGAGTGTAATTTCAAAAGTTGTTTTCAGGAAAAGCATGTCGGGGACATGCTTTTTATTTTTTACATTCCGCAAGAATCGGGTCGCCCGCGGGTTGCGTAATCCATAGAATCGGCGTTATAAGAAAGGAGCCTTATGAACCCGTCCCCCTATTCCCAACTCGCCGAAGATTATCAGCGCATCGAGCAGGCCATCCAATACCTCGACGATCATTATCAGGACCAGCCCAGCCTCGAAGAGGTGGCCGCCAGCCTGGGGTTGAGCGAGTTCCATTTTCAACGTCTGTTCACCCGCTGGGCAGGCATCAGCCCCAAACGCTTCCTGCAATTCGTCACCAAGGAACATGCCCGCGACCTGCTGCACCAGTCCGAGAATTTGCTGGATACCACCCATCGGGTCGGACTCTCCAGCCTGGGGCGTCTACACGACCTCATGGTCAACACCGAGGCCGTTTCGCCAGGGGAGTATAAGTCGCGCGGCGCAGGCTTGACCATCCGCTACGGGCTGCATCCCACGCCTTTCGGCTCGTGCCTGATTGGCCTGACCGAGCGCGGAATCTGCCACCTGAGTTTCGTCCAGACGAGCGAAGGCGACGCCATCGACGCCCTGGCCGCAGACTGGACCTCCGCCAAGATGGTTGAGGACCAGCGGGCCACCGCCCCGTGGGTGGGTCCCATCTTTGACCTGAGTCAACGCAGAGATCGTCCCCTGCACCTCTTTCTGCGCGGGACGAATTTCCAACTCAAGGTGTGGGAGGCGCTATTGAGTGTCCCCGCTGGAACGGTGACCACCTATGAGCAGATCGCCGCGCAGATCGGCAAGCCGCAGGCATTGCGGGCTGTTGGCACGGCCGTGGGACACAATTCCATCGCAGTGCTTATCCCCTGTCACCGCGTCATTCGCAAGATGGGTGAGTTCGGCAACTATCGGTATGGACCTGCGCGTAAGAAGGCCCTGCTCGGCTGGGAAGCCTCGCGGGCGCAGGCATAATCATATTTGGAGAAACATGAAAACCAAGATCTGGATCGCTTTACTGGCACTGTACATCGTTTGGGGTTCGACCTATCTGGCCATTCGCTTCGCCGTGGAGAGCATCCCGCCCTTCTTCCATGCGGGGCTGCGTTTTTTGATCGCGGGCCTGATCCTGTTGACCTGGCGCAAGGCGGCGGGTGACCCGCTCCCGACGCGCAAACAGTGGGCCGCGCTGTTCGTGGTCGGCACGCTGCTGCTGCTGGGCGGCAATGGATTGGTCTCGTGGGCCGAGCAGACCATCCCTTCGGGGATCGCGGCGTTGATCGTCGGGGCGGTACCCATGTTCCTGGTGATCGCCGAGGCCATCCGCCCGGGCGGCGTCAAACCAACCCCGCGCGTCATCATCGGCTTGCTGATCGGCTTCTTCGGCATCTACCTGCTGGTAGGGCCGTCCGAGTTTTCGGGCGGGATGCACCTCAACCCATTGGGCGTCATCGCCCTGCTGGCGGCGGCCTCCCTGTGGGCCACGGGTTCGATCTACAGCAAACATGCGGACCTGCCCAAGTCAGCGCTGATGATGACGGGCGGCGAGATGCTCATGGGCAGCATCTCCCTGTTCCTCGTCAGTCTGCTGACAGGCGAACTGAAAGGCTTCAGCTTCGCCCAGGTGACGACCAACTCCTGGCTGGGGTTGGCCTATCTCATCACGATTGGTTCGATGATCGGCTTCGTCTCGTATGCCTGGCTGCTGCAAAACGCACCCATCTCGCTGGTGGCCACATATGCCTACGTCAACCCGTTGGTGGCGGTCTTCCTCGGCTTTCTCTTCGCCAGCGAGGACCTATCCCTGCGCATCCTGGCGGCCTCGATCATCATCATCGGGTCGGTGGTATTCATCAATAGCGGAAGCAAGCCGAAGGTCCAGACGGAACCCAACGACGCGGTCCTCGCGGAAGAAGGTTGATCGCCTTTCGAGTATACTTTTTGACATGATCCGAAAAATCAACCTCCTGCTCCTCCTGACCCTGATCCTGCTCCCCGCGCTGACGGCCTGTCAGCCCGCCGAGGTTCTCGCGCGCGGCGGGACCCTGCAACTCGGCTCGGTCACCGAGAATTATGTGGAAGTGTCCATCGCGCTGCAACGCAGTCAGAATGACACCTACACCCTGACCGCCACCTTCACCCCGCTCGAAGCAGGCCTGCACCTCTACAGCAAGGATATCCCGCCCACGGGTGTGGACGGTCTCGGCCGCCCAACCCTGCTGACCCTGCCCATGGATTCTGCGCTCATGCAGGTCGGCGAGACGATGGAAAGCCAGCCGACGCAGGACTCGTTCGAGGGACCAAGCGAGTTGCGGGTGTATCCCGAGGGTCCAGTCACGTTGAGCATCCCCATCCTGCTGCCCGACGGACAGGACTGGCTCGACCAGCAGGTCTTCGTCACCTACATGGCCTGTAGTGATCGCGGCTGCCGCGCGCCCGTGGAGAACAAATCCATCGCCATTCGCATCCCGACCAGGGGAATGTTGCAATAGGCGGGAGGAAACGTGTCGAAGAAATTTGCATGGATGCTTGTTCCGCTGTTGGTATTGGCCTGCAATGCGCTTGCTCCGTCTACACCCAGGCCGATTCTGCCTTCGCCTGAACTTGTCGCAACGGAGGAAATCGCCGCCTCAACCGAGTCTATTCCGCAAGATGCGCCCACCGAGTCCGTGGATCATGTTGTCACTCGACTCTATCAATCGGGCGGCGACCTAACCACCCAACTGGCGGAACACGCCCAAAAAGCCGCGGACCTGGGCCTGGTCCCCGTCCTTGAGTTTGACGCCACCTGGTGCCCGCCCTGCCAGGCCGTGGCTGCCAGCATCGAGGAAGAGAATCCACTAATGATGAAGGCGCTCCAAGGCGTGTACCTGATCCGCGCGGATGCAGATGTGTGGGGCTGGGACAATGAGAACCTGTCCTTCGAGGCCATCCCCGTTTACTTCAAACTCGACGCCGACGGCCAGCCCATAGGGGATCGCATCGACGGCGGCGCCTGGGGAAAAGACACTCCCGAAAATTTTGCACCTGTGCTGGATGAGTTCTTTCATCGGTAAACAAAAGACGGTCACTCAGGTGACCGTCTTTTGTACTATCTTGTTTGATCCGCCTTCTGCCACCATAGATATGTGGCCATCAGGCTGAGCACACAGGCGCCAAACACCACCAGATAACTGTGAGCTCCAAGCAGACCCGCGCGCGGACCTGCCGCTCCGCTGAACAGAGCAGGCACGGCCCACGGGAACCAGTCGCCCCAGCCCATGACCGCCGCGATCTGAGCGAACGCCACGGTCAGGATCGCCCAGCCAAAGGCGGGCAGGTAGCCGCGTCCCAGGCTGGCGGCCAGAGCTACAAACGGCAGCAGCAGGATGGTCAGCACCGCAGCCCCGAGTACGTCCACGCTGGAGGAACGCAGCAGGTCGAGCGACCAGCCAGGGATGTTGACCAGCCTGCCAATGAAAAGTCCCAGCCCGAAGACCCACAGCGAGAGTCCCATCGTCCAAGCGGCCACCACCACAAACTTGGCGCTCATGATCGTGGAGCGGGAAGCGGGCAAAGCCAGCCATTCCTTGACCGTGCGGTCAGAGAACTCGCGCCCGAAGACCCAGGCCGTGATGACGGCAAACACGATCGCGCCGCCCACCGCCACGGCCTGACCCAGAATGTTGAAGAAGGTCGGCCAGTCGGCTACGCCTGCCATGAGTTGGGCCTTAGTGCTGATCAGTCCCATCTGCTTGGCAGCCTCGGGGTCTTTCAGGATGATCATGAACAACCCATCCACCACCGCTGCCAGCGAAAAGCCAATGGCGGTCAACAGCGGCACCAGCGAACGGCGGGCCTTTAAGGTTTCAGTCCACAAAGCAGCAGTAAAAGTATTCATTGTAAAACTCCAGTCAGGCGCAGGAAGTGCTCTTCGAGATTCTCCTGCTCCACAGCCAGATGCGTCGGCGGTGTACCTGCGCCAACCAGCACGGTCGCCACTTCCTCGGGCGCCTCAATGGCGCGCGCGTCCTTGAGGACCAGCGCCTGCGAGGCGCGTTCCTTTTCCACGGAGTAACCCGCAGCCGTCAATGCCGCCTGCGCGGCGGGCAGGTCACGCGCTTGCACCAGCAGGCGCTGGGCGCGTAGCTCCTCCATCGTTGCAGCGTCGAGTTCCTCGATCAGCCGTCCCTGATGGATGATGCCGATGCGCGTCGCCAGTCGATCCACCTCGGTCAGGATGTGGCTCGACATCAGGATGGTCACGCCTTCGCGCGCCAGCCCCGCCAACAGTTCACGGATCTCCACCACGCCCGCGGGGTCGAGTCCGTTGGCAGGCTCGTCGAGGATCAGCAGTTCGGGGCGATGCAGCAGCGCACGCGCCAGCCCCAGGCGTTGGAGATTGCCCATCGAAAGCGTGCCCGCTTTTCGGTCCGCGTAAGGCGTGAGGCTGAGCTGCTCGATGACGCGCGAAACAACGTTCGCGTCGGTCAATCCATGCAGGCGGCGCGCGATCTCCAGATTCTCGCGCGTGGACAAGTCAGGATACGCGGCGGGACTCTCGACGAGGTGCCCGACCCGCGCCCAGGGTCCGCGCCCATTCGGACCGACCGCCTGATTCAGCACCCGAACCGATCCCACGCTGGGAGCGATCATCCCCAACAACATGCGGATGGTGGTGGTCTTGCCCGCGCCGTTCAAGCCGAGGAAGCCGTAAATTTCTCCCGCGCCTACGCGCAGGTTGAGGCCATTCACCGCCTGGACGGGGCCAAAGGATTTCGATAGCTGGTTGGTTTCGATCACGTATTTCATGTCATTTACTCTTTACACCCAGCACCGAACTGAGATTCTTTCGATACTGGTCAAAAGCCGACTTCCCTTTGGAAGTGAGGCGGTATTCCGTGTGCGGCATCTTCCCGCGAAAGGTCTTCTCCGCTTCGATATAGCCTGCCTCTTCCAGCTTCGACAGGTGCACCGACAGATTGCCTTTGGTCAGGTCACTTTCCTTGAGCAGGTAGAGGAAATCCGCAGATTCCACGGCAGACAACAACGTCACCAACATCAGCCGCGCTGGCTCGTGGATCACACGGTCCAACCCAGACAGGTTCTGAATGGATGCGCTCATGCCTCCTCCACATACGGCGTGGGATTGGCCTTACGGTATTGCAGGAAGGTCACCAGCCCAGAGATGACCAGAGGCAGGCCCGAGATCAGGACCAACACGCCCAGGCCGCTCAAGCCGCGATTGATGACTTCCTGGACGGCAGGCTGGTTCAGCGCAGGCCGTACGTCGGCGGGAAAGACGGATAATCCCACCGTCCATTGCCAAATGCCCACTGCCAGGCCTGCCAGCAGGAACAGGATTCCCAGCACGCGGAAGCGGACCACCCCTGTCCATTCCCCTGCCAGGATGCACAGCACCGCCCAAATTGTCCCCACACCGATCGGGAACCAGACGGGCATGAAGGACAACACGCCGCCCACGGTCGCCAGAAGCACGGAGACAGTCAGCAGCCCGAAGATCGGCAGAAGCAAGAAGAGGATGGCGTTGCGCAGCAACGTCAACACTTGCGCGGCGGTCAGGCGATTCCCTCTTACAAAACCCGTGCGCGGATAGGTGAAGTTGTCCTTCAACCACCACAGAACCAGCACGGTCACCAGGAAACCGAACAACTTCACCAGCGAGATGACGCCCACCACCGAGAGGAAGTGCGAAGGGTTCGAAGCTTGAAACATGTTTCCCTGCAAGAGCAGGATGCCTGCCAGCAGAATGAAAAAGACACCTGCTGCAATTTCGGTAAACCCGTCCACGAACCAGTATCCACGGGCGCGCTTGAGGACAGAATCGATTTGAACATGGGTCTGCATTCTAACTCCTTTTACAAACTAGTTTGTATAATAAACTAGTTTACACAAAGAGTCAAGAGGACAAGATACAACTCGTAATTGGGGAATCAAAAAAGGCGGCTTGCGCCGCCTTAAGTTATCGCGTTGAGCGGAGTGAGCCGCCAGGCGAGCGAAGTCGAAACGCTATGTAACTTAGTCCTTCGACTTTGGGATGACATCCCTCCGCTCAGGACGAAAACTAATGATCCCCGCCCCTCGCCAGCGCCATGACCTCCTCCTTCGTCTCATAAATCTGAACCAACTTGCCATCGCGCATTTGCAGCACGCGGTCCACATATTTGCACATACGCAGGTCATGCGTGACCATGATGCCCGCACGGTTATTCTCGTGGATCAGGTTGGCGAAGGTCTCCACCACTTGAAAGGCGCGCTCGGTATCCAGCGAGGCGGTCGGCTCGTCGGCCAGCACCACGGTCGGATTGTGGATCAGCGCGCGGGCAATTGCCACACGCTGCTGCTGTCCGCCCGACATTTGCGCGGGCAGGTTGTGCAGGCGGTCGTTCAATCCCAGGCGGGCCAGCAACTCCTGCGAACGGACTCGCCCCGCGCGGTTGGCTTTGCCGTTCAGGCGCAGCATGAACTCCACGTTTTCCTTGGCGGTCAGATATGGAATCAGGTTGTTGGACTGGAACGTGAAACCGATCTTCTCGCGGCGCAGCACCACGCGCTGCTTCTCGCTCATCTTCGCCAAGTCCTGACCATCGATCAACACCTGTCCGCTGGTAGGTGTTAGTAACACGGCCAGAATGGACAGCATGGTCGTCTTGCCCGAACCGCTCGGGCCGACCAGCGCCACGAACTCGCCCGAATTGACCTTGAACGAAACATCGTCCACGGCGTTGATCTTGCTACCGTCCACGCTGAAAGTCTTGACCACGTTCTTGACTTCGAGTGCAACAGTGTTCATCTCTCACTCCTTACGAAAGGCGCAGGGCCTTGAGCGGTTCGATGCGCACCGCATAGATGACGGAAACCAGTCCACCCGCGGGGCCGATGAACAACAGGGCCGCGATGGCCAGCGCCGAGGCGTTACCATTGAACACCAGCGGAATGGTCGGCGGGAAGAACAACGAGAAGACATACGTCAGCAGGCCGCCGATGCCCACGCCGATGGCGGTCACCACCATGATCTGGATCACGGCCGCCAGTCCCACCACCGCGTTCGAGGAACCAATAGCCTTCAGCACGCCGATCTGCGGGACCTTCTGCAGGATTTGGATCTGGAAGAAACCGCCGATGACCAGCACACCGATCAGGAGCGTGAATGCACCCTGAGTCTGCACCGTGCCCTGTTGGGCCGAGTAGCCAGGGATGTTGCTGATGGTGGTCTCAATATCCGCCACCTGCACATTGGACACATTCGCTTCGATCTTCGACTTCATCGCCTCGGTCTGGCTCGGGTCTTCGAGTTTGACGGCGATCACGTTGATGTCGGGGACCGTCTTGTTGGCCTCCGCCTCCGACTTGGGCCGCACCCGCTCCCAGGTCGAGGGCGGGACGAAGATGGTCGGCTGGAAGGTGTAAGCCTGACCCTCGGTCAGCCCCACCACTTTGAGGGTAAAGAATTCATCCTTGGTCCCCTGTGTCGAGCGGATGGTGATCTCGTCGCCAACCTTGATATCGGAGCGCAGTGCCACGTTGCGGTCGATGACAGTTTCTTTGGCAAGCTGGGTCTGATAGGTGCGGCCTTCGATCACGGGCGGCAGTCCAGGTCGGCCCGCTTCCACGCCCAGCATCGAGACCTTGAGCACCTTGCCGTTGTCGAGCAGGATGGCGGTCGAGGAGGTGGAGATCGGCCCAGCGTCGGCTACGCCGTCCACGCGGCGAACTGCCTTCAGGGCAGATTGATCGAGTCGGCTCGAAGGGATGATGAAATCTGATTTGTCGAGGAAGACGATCAGTTGCGCATCCAGGTTCGACACGTACTGACGGTTGTTCGTCCCCAGGCCTTCACCGAGGGCGGCGATGAACAACACCAGCAGCGTGATCAACGCGATGACCAGCGCGACGAGGAAGAACCGTCCGCGGTTGCGCCAGATTTCCTTGAGAGCAAGATAGATAGAAAGTCCCATACGTTCCTATTCGTGAAGCGGTTTTTCGAACGGTTCCGACCATTGCAAGCCCATCAGGCCGTGCAGCAACAAATCCACAGGCGGATGATCGGCGATGTCCTCGTAATAATACGGCAGGCGGATGCGGCCATCGGTGCCGATAATAAAAGCGCCCGACATCTGAAAGGCATCCTGCCCAAGCGGCGGAGTCTCGGGCTGGTAGCCTTTCGTCTGCGCCAGCCGACGGTTGGACCGCCAGATGTTGGGCGAAAGCAGCGTCTGCCAGAGCGTCCCACGCCCCAGACCGTAGGCCTGGTACGCCGCCCGAGCGGGGTCCGCCAGACAGCGGATGCTCGCGGCGCGTTTCGCACAAAATTCCTTCGTCTCGGCAGGCGTGGCATGTGTCACCAGAGCCAGGACCAGCCCCTTCTCCGCCAATTGTGGTTGAACCTCGACCAGACGGTCGGCCATGTCCTTACACTGCGGACAGCCGAAGTGACGGGTGAATGCCAGTACCAATACCCTGTCCTTCCAGAGCGAAGCTAGTTGGACGGGATTCCCCTCCGTATCCAAAAGTTCCACATTGGGGGCGGGATCGTTGAATTTCAAGGAAGCAAGTTTTGTCATGTTTGTTTTTGCCATGAACTAAAAAGAATAGCGGCCAGATTTTGAATCTGGCCGCTATTTTCAACGAAGAATACTTGCAAAAGCTATCAAGTTGCACAGGTTTTGCACAGATTTAGGCGGGGTATTTTGAACACTCCACACAACATCGTCCATGGTTTGGCTATGCGATATGAAGAATGGACTTCTCCACCTTATTGCCCACCTTTTGCAGGCGGCGCCAGGAGGAGTTATCGTTGAGCGTGATCCAGCGGCGCTCCTCGGTACGGTAGAACCAGTCCTTGTCCTGCTGGTAGAAGACCTGCACGTCGGTCGACTCCCAGATGTTGAGAATCTCGTTGCCGTGGGCATGGGTATCGTCGAAATCGGTGGTGGCGCGCTGGCCCATTTCACTATACAACTCGTTCAGCTCCAACAGCAGCGAATTGACTTGAGGGTCGAGCCGCTTGACGTGCAGTCCGATGCGTTGGGCCTCATTGTACAAAATCGGGTAGCTGTGGGACGGATACTTCGAGTTGAGCGTGGACGCAATCTCGTCGGCGGTCTTCTCGTCCTTGATGTGGTGCGAGAGGATTTCCTTGCAGAGCATGATCGAGAGCGACTCGGCGCGATCCACCGCCCCAATTACCAGCGGATGCACGTACTGGAAAAGCTCCTGGTACGGGTTTCCCTTGGAGTCCGCATTCTGATCCTGCCACAGGCGCACGACACGGGTCAATTCATCCAGGCTGACGCTGACGCGGTCATTGTCGCGGTCGATGGGAGACAGCGAGTGGGTCAGGGATGTATCCACGGCGGT
Source organism: uncultured Anaerolineales bacterium (assembly GCA_937928015.1). Classification (GTDB taxonomy): domain Bacteria; phylum Chloroflexota; class Anaerolineae; order Anaerolineales; family Villigracilaceae; genus JACPVF01. The sequence continues at coordinate 22,925 of CALFXA010000089.1, forward strand.
CAGATAAGCCATCGGTCCCATCTGGATCTCGTTCGCGCCGAGGGCGATCATCGTGGCGGCTGAAGCACATTCCAACGGGACGACGGCAATCATCTGGTCGCAGTATTGGCGCAGCAGGTTGACCAATAGCAGGGACGACTGTCCGCTCCCGCCGCTGGATTTGATGAACAAATAAATCTTTTCCTGTCTGCCAAGATTTTCGAGCAGTTCATACAGCGCCACCACATCGTCCTGGCAGACACTTCCGCGCGGATTGTTCCAATAGGTGATGAGCGTGCCGCCCAATATCTGGTTCAGGCGCGTAATCAGGGCCTGGGTCTTGTCGAACAAGACAGGCGGTTGCTTCACTTTGTTGTTGGTGGTAGTCGTGGTCATTGACTCTCCTGGGCGTCGGTTTGATTAACCTTTTCGATCATGCGGCAGAACGAACACAGGTCAGGCGCAGTAGTGGGTTGTCCGCATTTGGTGCAGGGATGTAGATTCTGCACCACTTCGTCCTGTTCGCGGAATAGCCCATTGGTGCGGGCGTCGAGGAAGCGCAGATAGAAGGTCAGCTTTGCGCCTGGGCGGGTGGTTTCCAATTGATTGAGGAGTTCCTTGTAATAGATCGACGTGGACCCTTCCGCGAAAGGACACTCCTCGTAAATATATTCGATACCCGAGAGCAGCGCGTAGGCGGTCATCTCGCGCTCGTAGAAGCGGCACAACGGCTTGACCTTGCGCGCCAGCCCGTCGGCTTCAGGCAGGACGGGACCTTGTCGCAATAGGAACATGCTCTCCCAAGCCAGGGTGTTGCCAAAGAGCACGGCCGCCTCATCATCGAGGTTGTGACCCGTCGCGAGGACGTTATATCCCAAATCGCGCGCGATGCGGTTCATCTCGTGACGCTTGACCAGTCCGCACACCGAGCATGGCTTGCCATATCCGCGATGGGTCTTCTCGGCCAGCATGGGAATCGACTGGCCGTACTCACGCTCCACATCCACGACATGCAGTTTCAAGCCGCGTGCATCGGCGAATTCCTGCGTCAACCGATGCGACTCGGACGAGTAGTCGATCCCGCCGTCGATGCCGAGGCCGATGTACATCCCATCGGCCTGGTAGCCAAGTTTGACCAGGATGTCCCACAGCGAGAGTGAATCCTTACCGCCCGAGACCGCCACCAGGATTTTGTCCTGATGGGTGAACATCTCATATTTCTTGATGAAGCGCTCGGTCTGTTCGGGGATCCATTCCAGATAATGCGTTTTGCATAACGCCATGCGATGCTGGCGCATGTTGACCGAGGCTTTTTCTCCACACTTTTTACATTTCATCGATCAGCCCCCCGAGATGACGGCCACCAGTTTGATCACATCGTCATTGCGAAGGATCTCATCTTCGACGATCATCTCGCCATCGCGCACACCGATGACCGATTCGGGCACGATGTTGCTCTTCTTCAGCGCGTCCAGCAGGGTCATACCTGCACGCACTTCATATTCTTTACCGCGTAAAATCAATTTCGCTGTCATGGTTACCTCGACGAATCATTCTACCAGAAAACAAAAACCGTCCTTGCGGCCAATCCCCCCAAATGGGAGCTTGACGCGCTTTGACGCATGCCTTAGCATTGTCTCTGAAACTCGAAAAGAGGTATTATGCGCATCGGAATGATGGCGGATACGTACAAACCGCACGTCAGCGGCATCACAAACTACATCGACCTGAACAAACGCTACCTCGAACAGGCAGGCCACGACGTGTACATCTTCACCTTCGGCGACCTGGAATTCGAGGACAACGATCCGCGCGTCCTGCGCTCGCCTGGGCTGCCGCTGGCCGATACGGGCTATTACCTGTCCCTGCGCTATTCGCGCGCCGTCCGAAAGACTCTCCAGACCATGGATGTGGCCCACGTACATCACCCCTTCCTGAGTGGACGCCTGGCCCTACATTACTGCCGCCCGCTCCAGATTCCCATCCTGTTCACCAACCACACCCGCTATGACCTGTACGCCCAGGCCTACCTGCCCATCATGCCTGAAGAGGTCAGCCAGGGATTGCTGCAAGCCTACATGCCCTCTTTTTGCGACGCCGTGGACCTAGTCGTCTCGCCCTCGGCGGGCATGGAAAAGGTGCTGCGTCAATTGGGGGTGGAAAGTCCCATCG
>CALFXA010000090.1 GCA_937928015.1 uncultured Anaerolineales bacterium
TGGTCAACATCAACGCCGACGGCACCCTGGAGTCGGTCCAGGTCGAACGCTCCTCCGGGCAGAAGATCCTCGACGCGGCGGCGGTCAAGATCGTCGAAATGGCTCCCCCATTCCCCGCTTTCCCGGAGTCCATGCGCAAGAAGGTGGACATCCTCGGCATCAGCCGGACCTGGAGTTTCACCCGCTCCGACCAGCTCACCAGCCAATGACCGCGCAACAACCACCGGATGACATTCACGATAAGCCGGCGTTTAATGAGGATAAGTCGCCCTTATCGCATAAGATAAGCGTCTTCTAATATTCTTGAGAGGAGTCCCCATGCACACCGGAACCACCCTGACCCAATTCATCATCGAGGAACAGCGCCATATCGCCGGCGCCACCGGTGACTTCACCGCGCTCCTGAACGATGTCGTCACCGCCATCAAGACCATCTCCAACGCGGTGAACAAGGGCGCCCTGATCGGCGTCATGGGTGCGCTGGAAACCGAGAACGTGCAGGGCGAGACCCAGAAGAAACTGGACGTCATCACCAACGAGATGATGATCCGCAACAATGAGTGGGCGGGCCATCTGGCCGGCATGGCTTCGGAGGAGATGGACGAGGTCTATCCCATCCCCGCCAAATACCCGCTCGGCAAGTATCTGATCGTATTCGACCCGCTGGACGGCTCCAGCAACGTCGACATCAACATCTCCGTCGGCACCATCTTCTCCATCCTGCGCGCGCCGGTGCCCAACCGGGCCGCCACCGAAGCGGACTTCCTGCAACCCGGCGTCAAGCAGGTTTGCGCCGGCTATGCGCTGTACGGCTCTTCCACCATGCTGGTACTGACCACCGGCCATGGCGTCAATGGCTTCACGCTGGACCGGGACATCGGTGAATTCGTCCTGACCCACCCGGACATGAAGATCCCCGCCGACACCCGGGAGTTCGCCATCAACGCCTCCAACCAGCGCTTCTGGGAAGCGCCGGTTCAGCGTTATGTGTCCGAGTGTCTGGAAGGCAAGACCGGCCCGCGCGGCAAGGATTTCAACATGCGCTGGGTCGCCTCGATGGTCGCCGAAGTGCATCGCATCCTCACCCGCGGCGGCGTCTTCATGTACCCGCGCGACACCAAGGACCCGGCCAAGCCCGGCAAGCTGCGCCTGCTCTACGAAGCCAACCCGATGAGCTTCATCGTCGAGCAGGCCGGCGGCCTGTCCTCCACCGGCCGCGAGCGCATCCTCGACATGCAGCCGGAAAACCTGCACCAGCGGGTGCCGGTGATTCTGGGGTCGAGGAACGAGGTTGAGGTAATACTGGATTACCACCACGCTGGATAAGAAAACGGGCTCCGCAAGGAGCCCGCTTTTTTCTGCCCCAGGCCTGCTAGGCCCGGTATAGCACGTCGATGTAACTCTTGACGTCTGGACCGACAGCCGCATCGTACTGCCAAGTGACATCGGGGTCGCTGTCGGTAAAGTCCGGATGCAATGGATTTGCCGCGGAGTAATAAAGGCCCCGAGCTTGGGATTCGGTGATGTAGTAGAGGCTCGTGTCGGTCTTATCCTTGGCATTCAGGAGCAACACGACAGCCTTGACCGCGTACGCATTGAAGCCAGCCGCATACGGCAGCGTCAATATCTGATGGATGCTGGCAACTTGGCAGCCGGTGCAGACGCTGGCGGGATCAGGGGAGTCGGAGTTGTATAGATAGGTTCCATCCGTGAAGAAGTAATTCGTCAAACCCGAGAACTCAGCAGCCAGGGTCTTCGTATCCCCGGCGGGATAGCCATCGGGATAGGCGCTGGTAGACAAGGCACTGTGTGTCTTGCCTAGCGCATCGCATGTCTCAGACTCGTGCCCGGACACATTACCCGACATTTGCCCGGATATCGTGCAGGTCCAGGCATTGGCCAGTACCGGCTTGCTGACCAGGGAGGAAAGGATGACCGGCGCCGCGAGACCGCCTTTGGTCAGCCTTCTACGCAAGGCGTCAGGCTGGCTTGCGGTTGGTTTGGTGATCGGATCATTCATGGGCTCGGCAACTTTGAAAACTTTTCACTGCGACTGATGCAATTTTTATGCCTCGCCCCAACTAATTGATTTTGTAAGGCTTGGCATAGAGGCTCATGGTAAATGTAAAAAATATCGACAGCCTCGGGCAGGGCCACGGTATGTGGCGGCGGTTAACCGGAGGTTTCGCTTCTCGGGTTCAAACGTCATAGGCGCTGGCGGTAGGCTTCTCTGGCAATTCGGGACAGGATATTCACGTAATAGACGAGTTTTCTGCAACCGCTCAGTGATCGGAGGGGCGAGTGGCCTTGCGCAAGAGATGTGGGATCAGGAGATGCGAGGGCATGCGTAACCAGTGGCTGCGCACGTAGAGCACAAAAACGGCCGAACCGGAAAGCCAGGTTCGACAATCCGCGTGGGCACTGGCGAAGGCGGGCGGGAACAGCGCATCGAACAAGGAGGCGGCGAGACGGCCGGGGCGTTCCGGGCAATTCGAGATCGCCTCCTCGGGGATCGGTGTGCGCAACAGGACACGCGCATAGCGCAGGGCGTAGTACAGCGGCCTTCCCAGGTTGAGCGTTTCCGCGCGCGCCAACAAGATCGGAAGAGCGTCGTGTAGGGAAAGAGTGTAGATCTCGGTGGTCG
>CALFXA010000091.1 GCA_937928015.1 uncultured Anaerolineales bacterium
ATTTTGGGGCGGTTGGGGAGTTTTCTCATAGCGTCCTCGCAAGTTAGCGGGTGAGTCGGGTGGCGATATTATCGGCAATCTGGGCAAAGATCTCACGTAATTGAGATCCAGACGGTGCAAAGAAGTACAGGCCGCCGGTCACGCCAGCAACGTATTTCAGAAGTTGCTCACCATCTTTTGGGTCGCCTTTTGAAGGATCGGCCTGGTTGACACCGGTCACCAGATCGCCCAAACCGATAGAAAAGGAAAGTACGTTATTCTGAAACAACCAGTCTGCCATATCACGGGCAAAATCATCAGCATCATAATTGGAACCGTCATCCAAAACGCCAGAAAAATCCCACTTTGGATCCACATCGTCCAAGCACATGACGCGATTATCCATGGTCACCCCGGGCCGATCATAACAATGACGAGTGTTGACATATTTGGGAACACCCAACACCACGCCAGCATATTCATTATCACGGCAGAAGGGGTTGACATCCTTGGTAGGATCGGGGCAGAAGCCATGCGGCAACGTGTTCGATACATCCGTAGATGCATTGGCAGCGCCATCCGTCAACAGAATGACTACCCATAACGACTCTTTACGGTAATTCTTTGGATCTGCAAATTCATTACCAGCCGCCAACAAACCGCCACCGATATTCGTGGTAGTGCAAGAGGAAGCATCAGAACCAATGTGGTAGGACGGACAGTCGAAGGCTTGGTATTTTTGAGTGGCATCATCGTACAATCGGCAGGGTCCTCCAGGGACCGTCTCACCTGGAGGGGGGGTATAACGCGGATTCGAGTCGAAGCCAGGGATTTTATTACAGGTTTGACCATCATAGCCAACGTCCACACCGGGCAGGCTATCATCGCCAGTCTGATACACCCAAAGGTGGCGAATAGCATGCAAGATTTTATCCTTGTCTGTGGTCAGGGCCAAGCTAAGGCCATCACCAGCATTGCTACAGGTACTGCAATGGATATTACGGTCAAAAGTGACCACACCTACACGATCATATCCGATATGTGGACCGGCTTCTCCATCGTCATCCAAAAAGAGGTTTTCCACAAAAGCAGCAGCTGCCACCTTCACATCTTCAAACGGCGAGCAATCGCCAGGGAAGATGCCACCTGCATCAGCAGCGTTACACTGCGAGGGATCGCGCATATTGCTGCCTATCGGTGCATCAAAGGTCATGGACTCGGAGCGGTCAATGGCAATCACCACGTCCACCGAAGCTGCCTCAGAAACGGCTTCAGCAGTAAGCGGGATATTATCGATGCCGATCACTGGCAGGAATGCTAATTTCACATGTGTGGAGGCGACTACATGTACGAATTTACGGTGCTCGTTGTCCATAATTTCCCCATCGCCATTGGTATCACACAAGAGCATTGTCTCGGCGCAGGTTTGAATCGTGGCACTCGGATCATTAATTCCGTTCAGCACCAAGAATTCCGTGGCGGCAGTCTCAAGATCAGAAATAGTATATCCTTCGCGATATTGCAGAGAGGCAGCCAAAGCAGCGGCATCTACAGATCGACGCAATTGACCATAGCTGATATACACCAAACCCAGGTCCACCACCAATCCGACAAAGGCCACCAAACCGATAATGGCAAATACCACAATAACCAGAACCTGGCCTTTTTCATTGCGGTGATTTTGACGAAACAAGGGGTCAATAACTGACATTTTCATTCACAACCTCTTTCTACGGCATCGGGGTTGGGGTGGGTTCGGCCGCCGAGAGCGGCATGATTGCGTAATTATAGAGCGGAATTGGATTTGGAACCACGTTAGAGAAGATCGGTAGATTCATAGTCTGCCAATAATTGTAAAAAATCTCAACCAACAAAACACCTGTAGCGGGAGCGCCACCGTTCAGCCGCGCCTCAATATCTGCAGTGGAAAACTGTGATACGCTGTTTCCATAGCGGCTCCAACCATTCGAATCCGGGAACCTTGTGGCACTTCCGCCACTCACGCTGAAAAAGGAAATAACAATATCATCGCGAGTGGGATCCAAAGTCAGAGGTTTAAGATAATCTTCCACCAAATCGGCCACCCCAGGAGGATTGTTTGGAGAGGAGGGAGGTAGACTCAAATTTGGACGCACAAAGAAGTTCGGGTCGAGGTTGTTATTATCATCAAACGGGTCAGCCAGACTGGCTTGGCGGGCAGCTTCACGGCCCGCATCCAAAATATTCAGGTATTGGTTAAGCATGAAGCCATATTCGACAATGGCGATGACCATGAACAACAACAGAGCCAACACAATGGCCAGTTCCACCAGGCTCTGTCCACGTGTGGACCGGGGGTGTGTTTTACGGAAGTCTGAAAGTTTTTTCAGAAAGTTTGCCATAAGGTGCTCCTCTGCCATTTCAATCATATCAAAGCAAAAATATACAGTCAATCGACCCCGGAGAATTGTCAGGGGAACGTAACGTTTTTTTCACAAAAACAGGACGAACGAGGGTCGATTCGGACCAAATTCGGACTCGGTTAGGGTTTTATCGGGTATAATCCCGCCTCGCAAGACGTCTAAACAGCAAAAGGAGGTACACGACAAACTTTCATAGGGAAAGCAGCGCATGGACTTTGGCATTGATTGTACAGCCAAAGTTGACGAGGAACAGGGTTCTTCACTTCGCCGTGAAGCTAATTCAGCCCTCACCCCAACCCTCTCTCAGAGGGAGAGGGAGAAGGTTGAAGAAAATCGAAAGATCAGCGGAAGCCCTGCGGGATGCCAACCCGAGACCTTTCCCTCCAGTAAAAACTCCAGCACAAGACGTATCGGCAACGATGCGGATAAAACGTTGGAGACGGCAAAGAATGTCATTGCGCGCATGGACAGGCAATGGATTATTGCTTGTTGCGTGGTTGCGCAACTACACCTAATTTCAAAATCTGGAGGAACCTACCATGTGTGGTATCGTCGGTTACATCGGCCCGCGTGATGCGACGCCGGTCATTCTCAACGGCCTGAAACGGCTGGAGTATCGTGGTTACGATTCGGCGGGAGTCGCTGTCATTAGCGGCGACCAGATCGAGGTCCGTAGGGATGCGGGGAAACTCTCGCAGTTGGTGGACCTGGTCGCCAAGTCCCCCGTCAGCGGCGCGCCTGGCATCGGTCACACGCGCTGGGCCACGCACGGAGCGCCGTCGGCGCGCAACGCCCATCCGCATTTGGGCAGCACGGGGCGCATGGTCGTCGTCCATAACGGCATCGTCGAAAATTTCCTGGAACTCAAGGATGAACTGAGCGCCGAGGGCGTGACCTTCAACTCCGACACGGACACCGAAACCATCGTGCACCTGGCCGAGCATCACTACGCCGCCGAGGGCGGGATGGTCGAAGCCGCCCGCCGCACCTTCAAGCAGATCGAAGGCGCGAACGTGGTGGTGATGCTGTCGTCGGACGAGCCCGACAAGATCGTGACGGCACGCATCGGCAATGCAGGCGGTGTGGTCATCGGCCTGGGCGACGGGGAAAACTTCCTCGCATCAGACATCCCCGCCATTCTGGAACACACCCGCCGCGTCATCTTTTTAGAATCACATCAGATGGCGATCATCACCCGCGACAGCGTGCGCGTCGAAACCCTGGACGGAGAGCTGGTCCAGCCCGAGGTGCACGTCATCGCCTGGGACGCGGTATCCGCTGAAAAGGGCGAGTATCGCCACTTCATGCAGAAAGAGATCCACGAACAGGTGCGCGCGCTGACCGACACGCTGGCAGGCCGCGTGGACTTCAAGGAAGGGCGCATCCGCCTGCCCGAGTTGAACCTGACGCCCGAACTAGCGAAGCGCATCCAGCGCATCTACATCACCGCCTGCGGTACGGCCGCCTATGCGGGCATGGTCGGCAAGTACTTGATCGAGAAGATCGCGCGCATCCCCGTGGAAGTGGTCATCGGCTCCGAGTTCCGCTACAGCGACCCGATCATCGATGAGAACACCGTGGTGTTGGCCATCTCGCAATCGGGCGAGACCGCCGACACGCTGGCCGCGATGGAAGAGGGACGCCGCAAGGGCGCCATCGTGTGGAGCAATGTCAACGCCATCGGCTCGCAAGCCATGCGCGTGGCAGATGGATTCATCTCGATGCAGACGGGACCCGAGATCGGTGTGGCCTCGACCAAGGCTTTCACCGCCCCATTGGTGGACCAGTACATGCTGGCCATCCTGCTGGCCGACCTGCGCGGCGTAATCGACGACGCTACGCGCCGCGCGCTGGTGGCCGACCTGCGCCTGGTCCCCGACTTGGCGGGCCGCACCCTGAACGGCGAAGCCGAAGTGGAAAAGGTGGCGCACGCGCTCAAGGACATCCACGGCTGTCTGTACCTGGGGCGCGGCATCAACATGCCCATCGCCTACGAAGGCGCGCTGAAGTTGAAGGAAATCTCCTACATCCACGCTGAAGGCTATCCTGCGGGCGAGATGAAGCACGGTCCCATCGCGCTAATCGACGAGAACATGCCCGTGCTGTGCCTGGCCCCCAAGGATCCCTGGCACGAGAAGATGATCTCGCAGATCCAGCAGGCCAAGGCGCGCGGAGGGATGGTCATCGCCGTGGCGACCGAAGGCGACGAGTTGATCGCCTCGATGGCAGACCACGTGCTGTGGGTGCCCGAGGCGCCGTGGATGCTCTCGCCCATCATCACGGTCATCCCGTTGCAATTGCTGGCCTATCACATCGCCGCCATCCGCGGCCTGGACGTGGACCAGCCGAGGAATTTGGCAAAGAGTGTGACGGTGGAATAGCGGCACGTGGTAAGTGGGGATTAGTAATTGGTGAAGAAGTGAAAAGTGGCAGCCAACTCATGGCTGCCACTTTTTGCAGTACTTAAGTACTATCAATAATCAATCATGATTTTTGTCACTTGATAAGGCATTTATCAGCATTGATAATAGGTCTTGTACTATGCGGGGGAAATTTTTTCTCTCCCCAAAAATCAAAAAATAGAATACTTAGGAGGCATCTCATGTTCAAGAAATATAGGCCAACATTGGTACGTATGTTGACTCTCGCGATTATCTTTTCCCTACTAGGAAACATAACTGGGACGACGACCATCCCTGCGCAAGCACAACCGGCCGACAACATACCATCTTCTATTACTCTTCCAACCGACAGGATCAATGTTATTTCTAAAGATTTTTATGGGGAAGTAGGATATTCGGCTCCCCTAATAAATCCTTCTATTTCGCCTAATGGACGTTATATCGTATATCAATCTGACTACTATAACGGCATCCCCTCAGACATTTTTATCCATGATAGGATTACACAATTCACCTATAAGATGCCATTCAATCATGAAAATCTGTTACAGCCAGCATACCCCAGCTCAGCGGTTGCGCCGTCCATTTCTAACGACGGGCGATATATTGTTTTCACAAGCCTAGAATGGGGTGAGTATTCGTTTCCATCCCCTTTTGTGCGAATTTATGACCGCCTCAACCCAAACAGTGAACCAGATTATATTTCGGGGGGGGGCTCCTTAACAGACTGTGCAGCAATTTCTGGTGATGGGAGATATGTGGCTTTTGAGACTCCGCAACCCCTGGCATCGAACGACAACAATGAATGGCTTGATGATATATATGTTAAGGAAATTTCCTCTGGTGACTACACTCTTGTTTCTGTATCCTCCAACGGAGTTGTGGGAAATGAGGGCTCTGGAGAAGGCCGAAGCCAAGGTTCTTTTAACTGTTCTCCTTCAATTTCAGAAGACGGAAGATATATTGCTTTTACGTCTCCATCCTCTAACCTAGTTGATGGAGACACTAATGGGAAAAGGGATATATTTGTCCGGGATCAGATATTAGGTACAACCATTCGTGCTTCCGTAGGTTCTAATGGCGTACAAGGAAGTCAAGACTCTATCAATCCATCTATTTCTCCGGACGGACGCTATGTGACTTTTTCAACAGCCTCTGCGTTGGATCCTGAAGATACCAACGAAGCTAAAGATATTTACATGCATAACTTGGAGACGGGCGAGACTTCATGGGTTTCTCAAAGTTATCCTGGTGCATCCTTTACTTTAGAATCCTCCGAACAACCTTCTATCTCAAATAATGGACGGTATGTTGCGTTTCGTGCCAGTGCGCATGATAATGAGGGGAGTTTTTGGGGAACGTTTATAAATGACACTATCCTTAAGAGCACAATACTGGTTTCATCAGAAAACTTAACCACACTCGTTCCTGATGGAATCTCTCTCTCCGCTAGCGGCCAAGAGGTGACATTCGATTCATCTAACAATCTAGTCTCGGAAGATACAAATAATACAACCGATGTGTTTTGGTATGACAACGCAAGAACTCCTATCATCTTGGTTCATGGATTTCAAGGTTTTAGTGAAGAGGGCGGATACCATTGTAGTGGCATTGGAAAAAATGATATTAAACTTTACAATCCCGATCTAGATAATACAGATTCAACTTTACATTCAACAGATGGCTCGCCAGCTCTAGCTGATTGGCTCGTTGATGACATGGGCTATGAAGTATGGATTGCACACTTAGAGACCACACCCCTCGATTTAGGTACACTCTCAGGTGGCACACCATCATTGTACCTTAATGCAAAATGTCTACGCAATCAGATAGAATACGTAGCGACACAAAATCCTCAACCCATAACAATTATTGCTCATTCTATGGGTGGTGTTGTCAGCCGCGCAGCAATTAGAGATCTAGAACCAGAAGTAAAAGTGGGGGCGCTTTTTACGCTTGGCTCTCCGCATGCCGGTATTCCAATAGACAGTATTGTTACCAACCCCCCTTTCTCAAATATATGTATTTCGCATGTAGCTATATGTGAGATGGCATATAGCAAAATGTTTAATTACAATCATGTCAATAAGAACTTAAGCTATATTGACTATTATTTTATTGGCGGCAATGGTGGAACTGGCTTTATAAGTAAAATATTACAAGCAGCTGGGGGTGGAGAGACAAACGATGGACTAGTAGGGCAAGAAAGCGCTGTGGGATGGGCATATTCCATTGGCGGATTTACATCTAACTGGGCAGATGCTTCCATTCCGTTTCAGTACTATACAGATGAGACTCATCCGGCGCGAAGCACCCCAGAAAAAGCTTATTACGTCGGACAAAATGATCCTGGCAACACAATAGGCGGCATCAAATACAGCGATTCATACCTTTGCATAAAAGCACTTTGGCAAGGACAGACTCTGTCAAGCAACAATTGTTCTCCAGCAACGCCACAACAACCTTTAGAAGCCAATAGCCAACAAGAATATTCCTTTACGGACATAGACACCGGGTCTCTTGCTGCCAACGAAGTCACTTCTGTGCAAATATCTTCAGATACTGCCAATCCAATTCTTTTCTATGTGAACTGGAACGGCGGAAATGCACCATCCGTAACGCTAACCAGACCGGATGGACAAGTCATCGATCCGACCTATGCGGAAGCGCACCCAGCGGAGGTTACATACGAGACAGGCACAGGGGCCGAAAATCCAGAGGCTGCTCCCTATATTGGTTATTACTTAACCTCTGGGCAAATTGGTTCCTGGATAATCAATATCACCGCCACAGATGCAATCGAATATCAAGCATTTGGTATGTTGGAAAGCAGCAACATTATCTTGAATGCCCAAACTGATAATGATAGTTATCAAATCAACCAAGTAGCCACAATTACGGCAACCCTGAACAATAACGGCGCTGGCCTCCCTGGCGCCACTGTCATCGCATCACTAGATCGCATGGATGGCATCCAAGATGCTGTCTCCTTGTCCGACCCTGACAACGATGGCATTTATACTGGCGCGTACGAAATTCCCAATGCTCCAGGGTATCTGACGATTGATGTAACCGCAACCGGAACCAACAACGGTATTATCTTTACCAGGCAAAAGAATTTAATTGTCACAATTGCGCCTGATAATTTAACCTTCACTGGAAACTATGCTGACGCTCCCAATGATGAAAATGCGGATAGCTTCTATGAATATCTTGACTTCAGCATGGAGGTCAATGCAAATGTGGCCAAAGAATACAGCATATCTGCCGAATTGTATGCAGGCAATCAACTCATTACCCAATCAAGCGGTTTCTACACACTAACTGGTGGAATACAAGATGTCACGCTCAAGTTTGATGGAAATTCCATCCGAGAAAAGGGACTTGACGGTCCGTACATCATTAAAAACTTGTACGTCACGCCTCTTGACGTTGGGGTACCAGATCTGAGTGTTGAGAATATTTGGACCACTTCTTACTATGATCATTCGCAGTTTGGAACTCATCCGTGCTACACGCTAACACTAACGCACAGTGGCTCGGGCGACGACCCAATTGCAAATCCAGCAAATTCAGAACATTGTGGCCCTGGTGAGTATGCGCCAAACGAAGACATTGTTCTTACCGCATCACCGTCCAATGGGTGGCATATAAGTGGCTGGACAGGTGCCATTTACGGTAACAGCACTGCAAACTCGAATGCGCTCTTGATGCCTGGGCACAATCATACGGTGGAAGTCCATTATGGTAGCGAGACCTGGAATACCTTCCTCGGCGGCATCGGCACCGAATTTACGTCCAGTGTCCTAGTTAGTGATACAAATGGAAATTCCTATATTGCAGGCCGAAGCAACTTTACCTGGGGTAATCCCATTCGGCCCCATTCGGCATGTGAAACCCCATCAGCAACCTGTGAAGATATTTATGTCGCCAAAGTCGGTCCAGATGGTTCCTTAATATGGAACACATTCCTGGGAGGCAGCGAATCGGATACGGCCGTGGATATTGCCATCGATAACACTGGGAATATCTACGTGTCTGGATTCAGCTATGCTTCTTGGGGCACCCCTCTGCGAGCATTTTCTGGAAATCTGGATGGAGTAGTTGCCAAACTAAATTCCTCCGGCACATTGATTTGGAATACCTTCTTAGGTGGAGGAGAGTACGACACAGCCTGGGGCATTGAGGTCGATTCGAACCAGAATATCTACATCAATGGCTATAGTACTGCCAGTTGGGGAACCCCGATCCACGCGTTTACCAGCAATTCCATCAGCGGGACAAACGATATCTTTGTGGCAAAGATAAATCCCTCTGGGACCCTTGCCTGGAATACTTTCCTGGGAGGAGTTGAGGACGATCGAGGCTATGGCATTACCCTGGATAACAACCAGAATATCCTCATCACCGGGCATAGTGATGCCACCTGGGGTACCCCGGTACGAGCCTTTGTAGGCGGTGTTGGTAGTCCGCGCGATGCTTTTGTCGCAAAATTGAATTCCGCAGGTGCATTAACATGGAACACCTTCCTTGGCGGAAACGGAATGGACCGCTGTATCAATCTGGCTGCAGATGCCAGTGGAAACATATATGTGGTTGGCTATAGCACTGAAGACTGGGGAACGCCCATATATGCCTATAGTGGTGGAAGCCAGGATGGTATAGCCGTCAAATTGTCACCCACAGGGACTCTGGTTTGGAATACTTTTTATGGCGGAGGCGGAAAAGCCAACGGATATAACGTCACTCTCGATGGAGATGGAAATGTCAATATTGTGGGCGGAAGCAACGCCACGTGGGGTTATCCAATTCATGGGTACACAGCCAACTTCGATGCCCTGGTTGTAAAAATGAGTCCCTATGGCGGTTTGTTGGCAAACACCTTCCTGGGTGGCAACGGCGAAGATAGGGCATACGGGATCTACATAAGCGCAGATGGCCGATATTACATATCAGGAATGAGCAAAGCGACTTGGGGAACCCCAATTCGAGCCTACACAGAAAGTCCCACATACCCAGAAGACACTTTCGTTTTGAAAACCAACTTGGATTCCGCGCCGCTGATCGTATCTTCTATTATTAGAAATAACAACAGTCCCACCAACGCAACCAGTGTAAGCTTTGAGGTCAAGTTCTCTGAAAACGTGACAGGCATAGATGTGACTGGTCCCATCTATGATGACTTCGCCTTGACAACTGACGGAGTCACCGGCGCAACCATCACAAATGTCAGCGGATCAGGTTCTACTTACACAGTGACAGTTAATACAGGTACAGGATACGGCACCCTCCGCCTGGACGTGACAACAAACGGCCATATTGTGGATATTGACAGCAATCCGTTAGCTGGGAGTTTTGACCATGGTCAGGCTTATACAATTGACAGGATCGCCCCGACAGTCTCCTCCATAACCCGTGCATCAGTCAACCCAACGAATTCCGTTAGTGTGGATTATATAGTAACGTTTTCTGAAGCTGTTACTGGCGTGGGGAGCAACGACTTTTCGCTTACCATCTCCGGCCTTTCTGGAACCAGCATTACCAGTGTTAGCGGCTCTGGGAACAGCTATACCGTGACAGTCAACACGGGTAGCGGTAGCGGCACTCTTAACTTGATCGTACCTGCTACAGCCACGATCTATGATAGCGTCGGAAACGCGCTCAGTAGCCTACCCTTCACTACTGGACAAGTCTATAATGTCCGAACAAGTACATTTTCCGACGTACCAGTCAGTTATTGGGCATGGCAGTACATCGAACGAGCCTACAGCGCGGGCGTTACCGGGGGATGCTCAACAAATCCGCTCATGTACTGCCCCGAGACAAACGTGACTCGCGATATCATGGCAATATTTTTGTTGCGAGGAAAATATGGCTCTACTTATGCCCCCCCTCCCGTGGGTTCCAGCACGGGTTTCAACGATGTCCCAACCACATATTGGGCTGCGGCATGGATCAAGGAATTGGCAGCCGAAGGCATAACGAGCGGGTGCGGCAACGGGAATTATTGCCCTGGAACCGTCGTTACTCGTGAACAAATGGCCGTCTTCTTGTTGCGAGCCAAACACGGTGCGGCATATACACCTCCTGCAGCCACCGGTATGTTCGCAGATGTCCCACAAAACTATTCAGTGGCAGCCTGGATTGAACAGCTTGTAAATGAAGGTATCTCGGGAGGGTGTTCGACAACAAATCCGCCCATGTACTGCCCCAGCGCCTCTGTGACACGTGCACAGATGGCAATATTCTTGGTGAGAACATTTAACTTACCATAAACCCATACAGCCAGAATAAAATGTAAAGATCGAGCCCTAGAGCAATGCTCTAGGGCTCGATCTTATATTAAATTGGAACTTAATTGCTGCGGAAGGCGTATTGACTTGGAAACTTCTTGTTTAGGAGGTAAGTAATGAAAGCTCAAATCGTACTCCTTACAACTCTAATCATCATGTTGACAGCCTGTCTGCCGCCGCAAATCAGCGAAATAGATATTCAAAATACAAATGTTGCCATTATCGGGACAGGGGTAGTGCTGACACAAACGGCTTTACCTACCATGACTCCAACAATTACTTCTATGGAATCGGCCCCGACCCCTTTGCCGCCAGAGCCAACTGCCGTCGTTTTGTCGCCAGGGCAAGAGGACCTGAAAACCGTTATTCAGACCTATTTTGATATCCGCTACCTTACATATAACTCTTTACAATTACCAGACTTTGGGGATGTAATATCCAATGAACCTGATGGAAAGGCGTTTCTTGATGCGGAAATGCATAATCTGGCAGTCTGGACTCAGTATGCGCGGTTGAATTCCTTACGATATTCCTACTACAAATACTCCCTTACATTTCAAAATATCACCACCGACCCAATTACTCAACTGGTTACAGTGAATGTGATTGAGGGAAATGAAGTTATTTATGAAATTTCGGAAAGGCTCGATCCTGAAAGTCCCATCATTTCTCATTCGGCCGGAATAGTCCATACAATCACTCTCCGAAATGAGCAGGGACAATGGAAAATCATATCGGACAGTTACCACAACGATGCCCAGGTACAGTACTGGCAAGGGGGTGAATCCACCGAAGAAAGGCAGAAGTTTATAGATGGTATATTGAGTCCTAAAGAAACATATTCTTCTTCGCAAACTTTGAAAGTGACCGTTACGCCAGATTTGATCCAAATCTCGCACTGGAAAGAATATGAGAGTGCGCTTGCCAATAAATTACTCCCCGCGCTGCCGCGAGAAAAGGTTTTATGTGAATGGCAGCCTTTTAGCCAGACTGCACAAGAACTTTTCGTCTGGACAATGTGCACAGAAACCACTCCACTGGCAGAAATCAGCATTTATTTCTTCCGTACAGTGGACATTCCAGCAGTAATCCACCTCAATGCAGATGGCTCCGTGCAAAGTATAGAAATTCCAGAATTTGGACCGAATTATTACTCTGACTTGAACAGACTATTTCCATTGGCAGCGCGAAACGGGCTACCCGATGTGAAGTTGATGGAAGAACATCTCGATTGGCGACGGACGCATCCGGAGGAACCACCTTTGATCGTCCTTTCCGCAACACCCATACCATAAAATCATGAAAACCAACATCATTTCCTTCATCCTGCTCATCCTAGCCTTGACCGCCTGCACGTCCGCCCAACCCGTGGACATTCAAGGCACGGCTGTCGTCCTTGCGAAAACAGGCGTCGCGCTGACGCAAACCGCCCAACCAACTGCCACGCTTCCGCCGACTGTGACGCCCACGGCCACGATCACGTATCCCTCGCCATCGCCCTATCCTACGCAAAAGCCTCTCCCTATCTTTACTCCCGATGCAATTCTGGTAGAGCGCTGGACAGAATGTCAAACAGAACTGGCAAAGATTGTCCTCTCTGGATATGGGTCTGTTTCCAAATATGCTTTATGTGAATGGGATATCTTAGGACGTTCTGGACAGGAAGTATATGTATGGGCATTTTGCATAGAGAGGGGGGCCAATGGCAGTCACCCCGCAGTAATTTATCTTGAAAAGGATGGGGCGATTAGAGATGTGAGAATCGCCAGGTACAAAGGCGATTCTTTTGACCTTAGCATATTTCCAGAATATGTGCAGGAGAAATGTGATTTGTATTTGGGATATTCACTATTTGATGGAAGAATAAAAGAAATGATAGAGCATGTCCACTATAGAGAAACACATCCAGAAATACCGCCTTTGGTCGTTCTTTCCGCAATATCCATGCCATAAAACCATGAAAACCAACATCATTTCCCTCATCTTGCTCACCCTGGCGTTGACTACTGCCTGCACATCCACCCAACCCGCGGACGTTCAAGGCACGGCCGTCGTGCTCGCCAAAACTGGCATTGCGCTGACGCAAACCGCCCAACCTACGGCCACGCTTCCGCCGACTGTGACGCCCACGGCTACGGTCACGTATCCCGTGCCATCGCCGTATCCCCCTCTGCCTCCTATCTTTGACGTTACCCCTAACGCCATCCAAATAAATAATTGGAAGAGCTATCAAACTGCATTGGCAAAAAGTATCCTACCCTACACATTACCAGAATTACTCCATCTGGTTTTATGTGAATGGAGCATTTTAGGGCAATCCGATCAAGAAATATATGTGTGGGCTGTGTGTGATAGTGGAGAACGCGGATCATCTCCAGCAGTTATTTACATAAAGGCTGATGGCAGTATACAAAACGTGAAGGCTGTTAACCCCGATTCCACACGAGGTTCTCAAATTCGACAACTATTCCCGCCAAATATCCAAGAGAAAATTTTTAGCAATTTCATTTCAACTATCGATGAACAGTTAATCATTCATCTCGATTGGCGACGAACACACCCAGAAGAACCGCCTTTGATCGTCCTTTCCGCAACACCCATACCATAAAATCATGAAAACCAACATCATTTCCTTCATCCTGCTCATCCTAGCCTTGACCGCCTGCACGTCCGCCCAACCCGTGGACGTTCAAGGCACTGCCGTTGCGCTTGCGGTGACGGAAATTCATCTGACGCAATCCCTATTGCCTACCCCAACGCCAACTGCAACAGCGACAATCGAATTCATCTTGCCAACTCCCTATCCAACACAGCCACATCCACCCATTTTTACGCCAGACGCAACTCAAGTAGAAAGGTGGAAAGAGTATCAAGCAGAATTATCAAAAATTGTTCTTTCTTCTAATCTGGAACTGGGAAATGATCCTGCTACATATGAGAATGCTTTATGTGAATGGGATATTTTAGGGCAATCAAGTCAAGCAGTGTACGTGTATGTAGTGTGTGTCATTGCAAAAGGTAACGGGGGTATGAGAACCCCAGCCATAATTTATCTTGAGAAAGACGGCTCCATTCAAAAAGTACAGCTTCCCGAGTCTAAAGATACAAATAGTGAAATGTTTGACTATGCCTCATTTCCAATCTATGTACAGGAAAAATTCTGCTACTACTTTGACCCGTTTCCATCTGATCTCCCCCCTTGCCCATTCAGCAGCACATATCCACGACCAAGACTTGATAAATTATATGCTCACCTCGAATATAGAAAAGCGCATCCAGAAGAGCCACCTTTGATCGTCCTTTCCGCAACACCTACACCATAAAGCAAGAAGGTCACCGTAACAGGTGACCTTCTCGATTATTACGGATGCGGGGTGTTGGTCGGTGTGGGCGTATCGGTCGGGACGGGGGTGGGTGTGGGTGGCGGAGTAAAGACCTTGAGATTGGTCAGGTCGTAACCCGCGTCGAATTGCAGGACGTCCGCTTGCAGCCAGCAGGGTTCGTGGTAACGCGGGTTGTCGATGATCCACCAGGCGCCCACACTGCCGCGTCCCAGCAATTGCACGCGGATGCCCGTCTTGACCGAGCTGGACACCTCGTACACGGAGCCAGGTCCCAGCCAGCACAGGGCGTCTTTCACCACCAGCGGATCCTGCGGCGTGGGGAACGGGGTGAAGGTAAAGGCCACGGTCGGCGTGGCGGTCGGCTCCTGCGGAGGGACCGTCGCGGTGGGGGCAGCAGCCGTCTCCGCCTGGATGGCGGACATGGTCGCCGCCACGGCCGTCTGCGCCAGGACCTCGGGCGCAACGGGCGGCTCCCCCATCCCAGTCAATGGCAGGTTACAGGCCGATAGAATCAGGACCAGGCCCAGGGTCAGGACAAATTTCATGCGGGTCATACTTCCTCCTACATTCTTTTCAACTGACTTCAAATAAAAACGGACACATCCCAGGCAAGGCTGCCTCGTTCCGTTTCAACGGCGTGACCGTCCGCCCGAGCAGCGTGTCGAGCAGGGCCGCATCCATTGTACATAATTCGGGATGGGTCGCCATCACCTTTGCGTACGGGCATGGCCCCAGCAGAATGCGCGGACCCTCGGCGCCCGCCTCCCAGCGCGCCTGATAGTGGAGCTGATTCAGCCGCTCGACCGTGGAAGCCAGCCGACGCATCAGCGGCGCGGACTCTGCCTGAGTCGCCCCGCCCATCCGCTCGGCCAGGGACCTCAGAGCCTGCTCCCGTTTCGACGGCGACAGCCCGCCCAGCCATTCGTCCAGCACGGAGCCGAACAGGCTTGGTAGTGAATCACCCGCCAGCATCGCCGACAGTCCATAACGCTTGACGGGCCGCCCGCGCCCCTCGCCGCCCGCGCTGACAACCGTCACGCGCCCGTCCGCCGCCAGGATGCGCAGGTGATGACGGGCGTTGGCGGGCGTCACATGCAGGGCGCGCGCAACTTCCTGCGCCGAAGCCAGGCGATTCTTCTTGAGATAAGCCAGCACTTTCTGCCGGGCGGTTGTCATAGCCATGCGGTGATTATACTCACTATTTTATTTTCGAAAATATATTTTTTCGTAAATCGGCCGTTTTTGGAGATACCCGTGCTATAATCCTCACTCGCGATGAAAAAGGGCATTTATCTCTTCTTTGCAATGGTGGGTTTGATCGTCCCCTATTTCTTTTTAATCCGCTTCCTCAGTTCCAACGGTTTCGACATCCCCCTGCTCATCGGGCAATTGTTCACCAACGACATTTCCACCTTCTTTGCCGTTGACCTGATCCTCTCGATCATCCTGTTCTGGTTCTTTGTCCAGGCCGAGACAAGCAGGCTGGGCATGAAAAACGGGTGGCTGTACGTCCTGGCCTCCCTCACAGTGGGACTGTCCTTTGCCTTGCCACTTTTCCTTTACTTCCGTGAGCGCAAACTGGCCACAGGATGACTCTCACCTGGGACTCCACCTTTGCCATTGCGCTGGAACTGCGCCGTCAACACCCAGGCGTGAACATGGATGACCTGTCCTTCAGACAGATTTACGAGTGGACGCTTCAACTTCAGGAATTCGAGGATGACCCGTCGTTGTGCAATGACGACATCCTGGCTGCAATCTTTCAAGACTGGTTCGAGGAGACAATTCATGGACAATGAACAACTCAATTCACCGGGCTACGACATCCCCGACGAGCTGAAGAACGTGGTCTCGATCACCACGCTCGACCGCCTGTACAACTGGGGCCGTCGTTCCTCGGTCTGGCCGCTGATGTTCGGCCTGGCCTGCTGCGCCATCGAAATGATCGCCGCACAGGCCTCCCGCTACGACATGGCCCGCTTCGGCATGGAGGTCATGCGCCCCACCCCGCGCCAGGCCGACATGATGTTGGTCTCGGGCACCGTCACCAAGAAGATGGTCCCGCTGATCGTGCGCCTGTATAACCAGATGCCCGAGCCCAAGTACGTGGTGGCCATGGGTGCCTGCGCCTCGGGCGGCGGTCCCTTCAAGGAAGGCTACAACGTGGTGGCGGGCATCGACAAGTTCCTGCCCGTGGATGTCTACATCCCAGGCTGCCCGCCCACCCCGCAGGCTCTGATCCACGGCATGATCAAACTCCAGGAAAAGATCGACAAGGAGTCGCTCAGCAAGGTGCGCTGGTACGATAGGAAGAAGGAAGACTCCGTCTACATCCCCGTGCCCGTGCTGGGTCCCGACCTGATGGACCCGCGCCGCTTCGCCGAAATCAAGGCCATTGCCGCCGCGAAGGAAGGATAAGCACATGGCTACTCCTGTCACCACCGCGACCCTCGACCTGGCCGCCCGTTTCCCGGGTGCCGTCAGCGCTGACGCCCGCCCCGGCTACAAGGGCTGGATCGTCGAAAAAGACAAGCTCATCGAAGTGTCCACCGCCATCCGCGACGAGTTCGGCTACGACCACCTGACCGCCGTCACCGGCGTGGACTACCTGCCCGAAGGCAAGATGGAAGTCGTCTATCACGCCTTCAAGACCACGGGCGGACCTGTGCTAACCTTCAAGGTGCAGGTGCCGCGCGTCGATCCCGTGGAAGTCCCCTCGGTCACGCCCGTCTGGCCTGGTGCCGAATTCCAGGAGCGCGAAGCCTGGGACCTGCTGGGCATCAAGTTCACGAATCACCCCGACCTGCGCCGCATCCTGCTATGGGAAGGCTTCGAAGGTCACCCGCTGCGCAAGGACTGGAAGGAAGCCTTCTACGAAGAAGACGCCAAGCCCTTCAAGAGCCGCTGGCCCGAGGGCAAGCACGTCATGGCCGAAGAGAAGAATCCCTTCAAGGACAACATCAACTTCCCCAAGGATTTCGACCCCGAACAGTGGGTCCCCGAAGGGGAGGCCGCCCTGTACGGCGCGCTGGCCAGGTACCAGGTCCAGGAAGGCAGCCTGAAGACCGACCATATCGTCATCAACATGGGTCCGCAGCACCCGTCCACGCACGGTGTGTTCCGCGCGGCCGTCACGGTGGATGGCGAGACCGTCGTCAGCCTGAAACCTGTCATGGGTTATCTGCACCGCAACCATGACAAGATCGGCGAGCGCAATACCTTCCTGCAAAACATGCCCTTTACCGACCGTCTCGACTACTTCAACTCGATGAGTAACAACTTCGGGTACGCGGTGGCGGTCGAAAAGTTGATGAACATCCAGGTGGCCGAACGCGCCGAGTACATCCGCGTCATCATGGCGGAACTCAGCCGCATCCAGAACCACCTCGTCTTCATCGGCATGTTGGGCAACGACCTGGGCATGATGTACACGCCCGCCCTGTACGCATTCGAAGAACGCGAATTGATCCTCGACATCTTCGAGGCGGTGGCTGGCTCGCGCATGATGTGCAATTACTATCGCTTCGGCGGCGTCGTCCGCGACCTGCCCGAGGGCGTTCTGGAAAAAATCAAGGGCCTGGTGTTCGAGCGCCTGCCTGGCAAGGCCGACGAACTCGACCGCATGTTGACCGAGAACGAGGTCTTCGTGGCACGCATGAAGGGCATCAAGGTCATCAACGCCGAGGACGCCATCCGCTACTCAATCACGGGTCCCGTGCTGCGCGCTGCTGGCGTGCCCTATGACATCCGCCGCGCCGACCCGTACTCGATCTACGACCGCTTCGACTTCGACATCCCCACTCGCCCGAACGGCGACCTGATGGACAACTACCTGCTGCGCCTCGATGAGATCCGCCAGTCGCTGCGCATTTTGCAGCAGGCCATCAAGCAGATCCCCGAAGGCCCCGTGATGACGGGCAAGCCGCAGTACCAGGTGC
Source organism: uncultured Anaerolineales bacterium (assembly GCA_937928015.1). Lineage (GTDB taxonomy): Bacteria > Chloroflexota > Anaerolineae > Anaerolineales > Villigracilaceae > JACPVF01. The sequence continues at coordinate 18,359 of CALFXA010000091.1, forward strand.
GCGTCCCTGCTGGCGAATCCTACGGCCGCGTGGAGTCTCCCAAGGGCGAACTGGCCTTCTACGTCGTCTCGAACGGCAAGCCCAACCCGTTCCGCTATCACGTGCGCCCCGCTTCGTTCGTCAACATCACGGCGCTCGAAAAGATGTGCGTGGGTACCAAGATCGCAGATTTCATCGCCATCCTGGGCGTGATCGACATCGTGCTCGGCGAGCTGGACCGCTAAAGGAGAATGAACATGGATGGAAAAGGCATCTTTAAAGGACTGAGCGTCACCTGGAACCGCTTCTGGAGCACGTACACCGAAGACATCCGTTGGTTCTTCAGCGGCAAGAAACGCTATTTCAATGAAGACGGCGTAAAGGCCCGCTCCAGCAAGGACACCAAGGGCATCTTCACGGTGCAATATCCAGAAGAAAAGTTGATCATCCCCGAGGAATTCCGCTACGTACCCTTCCTCGTGTACGATGAAGCCGACGGCAAGAAGGAAGTGCGTTGCACCTCGTGCGGCATCTGCGCCAAGGTCTGCCCGCCGCAGTGCATCTGGATCGTCCGCACCAACGACCCTGTCACAGGCCGCCCCGTGCCACAGCCCGCGGAGTTCTACATCGACGCCGACATCTGCATGAACTGCGGTTTCTGCGCCGAGTACTGCCCCTTCGACGCGATCAAGATGGACCACGATTTCGAGATCGCTTCGTACGGCCGCAACGTCTTCAACCTCGACAAGCTGATGAAGCCTGCCTCGTACTATGAGTCGATCCGCCCGTTGAATGCGACTCGCGAGAACGAAGCCCGTAAGGCTAAGGAAGCCGCCAAAGCCGCCAAGGCCGAGGCTGCATAACACTCATCGCCCTTCGACTGTGCTGCTATCGCAGCTCCGCTCAGGGCATAGATAATGAATTAATCGGTAAAAATGACACAACTCACAAAAGAAGCAGTATTAGTCGCACTTGGCAAGGTGCAGGAACCTGAACTTCACAAGGACCTGGTCACCCTCAACATGATCCGCAACCTGGAGATCGAAGGCGGCACCGTCTCGTTCACCGTGATGCTTACCACCCCCGCTTGTCCGCTGCGCAACCAGATCGAAGCGGAATCGCGCAAGGCGGTCATGGCCGTCCCTGGCGTGGAAAAGGTCGCCGTCAAACTCGACTCGGACGTGCCCAACGACGGGCGCATGCGCGGACTGGTCAATATGCCTATCCGCAACGCCATCGCCATCGGCTCGGGCAAGGGCGGCGTGGGCAAGTCCACGGTCTCGGTCAACGTGGCGGTAGCGCTCGCCCAGAGCGGAGCTCGCGTCGGCCTGTTGGACGCCGACATCTACGGCCCAAACATCCCGACCATGCTCGGCGTGGACAAACTCCCACCGCCAAACGGTCCCAAGCTGATTCCCGCCGAAGCCTACGGCATCAAGATGATCTCGATGGGCCTGCTGGTTAAGCCTGGTCAGCCGCTCATCTGGCGCGGCCCCATGCTCAACTCGGCCATCCGCCAGTTCCTCGGCGATGTGGAGTGGGGCGAGCTCGACTATCTGGTCGTGGACCTGCCGCCTGGCACGGGCGACGCGGCCCTCTCGCTGGCCCAGGCCCTGCCCCTCAGCGGCGCCATCGTGGTGACCCTGCCGCAGATGGTCTCGCTCGAAGACGCTGAACGCGGCTTGAACATGTTCAAGACCCTCGAAGTGCCCATCCTGGGTGTGGTCGAGAACATGTCGTACCTCGAACTGCCCGACGGTTCGCGCATGGACATCTTCGGCGCGGGCGGCGGCGAGAAACTGGCTGCCGCGACGGGCACGCCCTTCCTGGGCGGTGTCCCCATGGACCCGAACGTGCGCATCGGCTCCGACAGCGGCCGCCCCATCGTGGCCACCCATCCCGACTCGCCCGTAGCGCAGGCGCTGCGCGACATCGCGCAGAATGTGGCAGCCAAGGTCAGCGTGGCGGCGCTCAGCAAGGACAACGCCCTGCCGATCAACATCGTCGAGTAGAAAGTTCGATCCACACGAAGGCCCGAGGATTTTCGCTCGGGCCTTTTTCATTGCTATAATCGGCCAAAATCCAAACAGGCATCAAGGAACATGGAACTCTACTACATTCGTCACGGACAATCCGTCAACAACGCGGGCTGGGGAGACCCGAACTATCGTGAAAATTCCGACCCGCCCCTGACCGAGATCGGGCGTCAGCAGGCCCAGTGCCTGGCCGACTTCCTAAGCAAGAATCAGCCTCTTCAGGAGTACACGGGCTGGAACTCGCACAACCGTCACGGCTTCGGGCTGACCCGCCTCTACACCAGCCTGATGGAACGGGCCGCCCATACCGCCGCCCCCACCGCCCAGGCACTCGAACTCCCATTTGCCGTGTGGGAGGAGATCCACGAAACAGGCGGAATCTACAGCCGTGAGGATCCCGAAAACCCCTACGGATTGCCTGGCAAGCCGCGCGCCTACTTCGAGCAGCATTTCCCGACCCTGAGCCTGCCCGCCAACTTGGATGGTTCGGGCTGGTGGATGAGCCGTCCGCACGAATCGGAAGAGGAGTCGCAAGTGCGCGCCGAGAAGGTGCTGGCCGACCTGCTGGCCCGCCACGGCGACCGCGAAGGTCAGCCTGTCGAGCGTGTGGCCATCGTCAGTCACGGCGGATTCTTCATGCACCTGATGTGCGCCATCCTCAAACTCCCCTGGCGGCAGGCCGCGCTCGACCTGCGCTCGTGGTTCCTGCTCAACAATTGCTCGATCAGCCGCTTCGACTTCATAAAGGGCGAGGTTATCATCTCCTACCTGAACCGAACGGACCATCTCCCCGATCATCTGATTACTGGATAACAATCTGTACACGGATGGCGCGGATTGCACGGATTCACACGGAAAAGCCTTTCCATCCTGAATTTAGGCCAGTTTTAACGCAAAGGTGCAGAGTCGCAAAGAAAAAAGTATTAAGTCGTAGCGTCTTAGCGACTCTGCGTTAAAAATCTTGATTTAAAGCGATTCAAAAGAAAACCCCCGTGGCGCGAACCACGGGGGTTTTCTTTACCTTTACTTCACCTTCGGTCCTGCATCGATGACTTCCTGCGGGGTACCTTCGGAGAATTTGGCGAAGTTGTCGATGAAGCGCTGGGCCAAGTCCTTGTAGCGCTTGTCGTACTCGGCGCGGCTCGGCCACGAGGACCAGGGCTGAAGCACGGAATCAGGCACGTCGGGGCAGGTCTTGGGGACCTCGAAGCCGAAAACGGGGTCGCGGTAATATTCCACGCCCGCCAGTTTGCCGCTCAGGGCGGCGTTGAGCAGGGCGCGCGTGTGGCGGATGCTGATGCGCTTGCCCACGCCATACGGTCCGCCCACCCAGCCCGTGTTGACCAGCCAGCAGGTCACGCCGTAGCGTTCGATCTTGCGCTTGAGCAGTTCCGCGTATTTGTAGGGATGATGCACCATGAACGGTCCGCCGAAGCAGGCGCTGAAGGTGATCTCAGGTTCGTCGCGCAAGCCGATCTCGGTCCCGCCAACCTTGGCGGTGTAGCCCGAAATGAACTGGTACAACGCCTGATTGGGCGTCAGGCGCGCGATGGGCGGCATTACGCCGCTGGCGTCGCAGGTCAGCATGATGACGTTCTTCGGGTGGCCCGCCTTCTTCTCGGGCACGGCATTGTCGATGAACTCCAGCGGATACGAGGCGCGCGTATTCTCGGTCAGCGAGTCGTCGTCAAGGTCAATATAGCGCGTGATGGGATCATAAGGAACATTTTCGAGGATCGTGCCAAAGCGCTTGGTGGTGGCATATATTTCAGGCTCAGCCGACTCCGACAGGCCGATGACCTTGGCGTAGCATCCGCCTTCGAAGTTGAAGACGCCATCGTCGCTCCAGCCGTGTTCATCGTCGCCGATTAGGCGTCGGGTCGGGTCGGCGGAAAGGGTCGTTTTGCCTGTTCCGCTCAGACCGAAGAACAGGGCCACGTCGTTCGAGTCGCTTGGGCTGACGTTGGCTGAGCAGTGCATCGAGAGCACGCCTTCCAGCGGCAGTAGGTAGTTCAGGATGGTGAAGACCGATTTCTTGATCTCGCCCGCATAGGCCGTGTTGCCGATGATGGCCAGCTTCTTGGCAAACGACAGGCAGATGAAGGTCTCGCTAGCGGTGTTATCCACGGCGGGCGCGGCCTTGAAGGATGGCATGGCGATGATCGTAAAGTCGGGCACGAAGCGCTTGTATTCCTCCAGCGACTGCGGCAGGAGGAACATGTTGCGCACGAAGTGACTGTGCCAGGCTAGCTCGGTGACGATGCGCACGGGCAGGCGATACTTCTCGTCCGCGCCGCCATACACATCCTGGACGAAGACATCGCGCCCTTGCAGGAATCCCAGCAGACGGTCGTACAGGACCTCGAACTTGTCCGCCGCGATGGGACGGTTGTACACGCCCCACCAGACGTTGCCCTCCGAGTCGGTCTCGCGCACCACGAACTTGTCGTTGGCCGAGCGCGCGGTGTGCTTGCCCGTGTTTGCCACGAACGGTCCGCCCGCCACGATGGCGCCTTCGTTGCGGAAGGTGGCCTCTTCGTATAAGGCTTCAGTGGTCAGATTCCAATACGCCAGGCGCAGGTTGCCCACGCCCTGATTGGACAGGTTGTAATCCGCCTTGCGGAGTTGGGCGATGCTCTCGGCGGGGGTTTTGATGTTGAGTAGATTATTCATGTGATTACATCCAATCGCGGATCATCTTTTTGTCGCCGATGTAGATCTCGTTCGGCGAGGTCGGGTCGAGCGCCCACTTGATGCGCGCAATGCCTTCGGTCACATCCTTGACCGTGCCCGAGATCGACAAGCGGATATAGCCTTCCATGCCGAACTCCTTGCCAGGCACGGTCACCACCAGCGCCTTCTTGAGCAGGAATTTCGACAACTCCACCGAGTTACCGTTGAAGGCTCGCAGGTCGGGCAGCGCGTAGAAGGTCCCATCGGGGGTAATGAGTCGCGCTCCCTGGAAGGTCTTCATCTCCTGCAACAGGATGGCGCGGTTGTTCTCGATCTGCGAGCGGATGGCTTCGACCACCGACTGCAGGCCGTTCAGCGCACCCTCGGCCGCCGCCTGGCTGACGGAGGACACGCCCGAGGTGGTCTGCGCGGTGACGTTGGTCATCACCCGCACCAGCTCGCGTGGACCCACCACCCAGCCGACGCGGAAGCCCGTCATGCCGTAGGCCTTAGCCACGCCGTTGACCACGATGATGTGCGAGTCCTCGATGTCCCTGCTGGTGAAACGATAAGCGGGCACCGCCACTTTGCGGTCGAAGACCAGCTTGTGATAGATGTCGTCGCAGACCATGTAGATGCCTTTGCGCTCGCACAAGGCCACGATCTTTTCAATCAATTCGGGCGGATAGACCACGCCCGAGGGGTTGTTCGGGCTGTTGACGATGATCGCACGTGTGTAGCTGGTGATGGCCTTTTCGATGTCCTCGAAGCGCGGGGTGAAGGTCCCGTCTTCGGGGGTGACGATCACAGGGCGGCCGTAGCACATCTTGATAATCTCGGGATACGAAACCCAGTACGGCGCCAGCACGATGACCTCGTCCTGCGGGTTGAGGATCGAGTAGAAAATGTTGAAGAGCGATTGCTTCGCGCCGTTGGTGGCAATCACGTTCTCGGGCGCCACCAGGCGGTCGTAGTTCTCCTCGGTGTAGCGGATGATGGCCTTCTTGAGCGCGGGTGTCCCGTCGGCGGGCGTGTACTTGACCTCGCCGCTGGTCAGCTTGGCCGCCGAAGCCAGGATGGCCGCGATGGGCGTCTTGTTCTTCGGCTCGCCGATCCCGAGGTGGATGACCGCCTCGCCGCGTTCGCGCAACTGTCGGGCTTCTTCATTCAAAGCCAGCGTCGGCGACTCGGCAATGTCTGATGCAAGTTTGCTGAGTTTCATGATTCTCCTTGACCCCCTCTCCCTGTGGGAGAGGGCTGGGTGAGGGTGTTAAAACAAAATCTGGTCAGGCACAACCTGACCAGATACACTTTCAGACCCGCGGGCAGCGGCGCTGACAATCGGATTGTCAGACAAGACCGTCATGCCGTCATTATACCGCAGCGGCATGGGCAGGCTGTCACGTCCCGCCCATTACAAACATCGCCTTATCGGAGTGAGAACTCCCAACTGTCATTATGGAACTTTGATACTCACAGTTCCGTCCCATTCGCATCATTGGAGGCTAAATGAGAACTTCAAAGAATTACGACAGGCCGCGTCTTATATTTCCAACCAAGTTATTTCTATTCGTCAGTCTGGCAGTCGTGGGCATCGTGCTAGCGGATTGTATGCCTGTACAGCCCGTCAGCACGCCGAGTGCTACTATAACGACACTGCCAACGTTCACGTCTGTTGCTCCCCTGTATACTCCTACCCTTGGGTCCCCCAATATCTTGACAGCTTCTACACCAATTTCATCTCCTGCTCCCATACCAATATCCACCGCGACTGAAACCTTCCCACTGGATAATCTCCGTATGGCTTATATCGTGGATGGGAATCTGTACGTTCAGGACGGCAGTAACCCGTCCCAAAAACTGTCTGACAGTGGTAAGAATTGGTATCCTGTTTTTTCGGATGACGGCGGGAAGATTGTCTTTTATCGTGGCGAGAAGATAAACGACAATAACAACATATTTTCAGTCAATGCCGATGGAAGCCGGATGCAGGAAATCATAACAACTGCATGGTTGGATACACTTGACGCAGGCACAAAAGCGGGACATCTGGCGTTTATCCCCAACACGCATCAACTCGTCTTCAACACTTACTTATGTCCAGAGTTCGATCCATCTTCCACTTCAGGCTGTACAGTAGGGCTATTTCTTGTCGACAGCGATACGGGAAAAATCAAGAAAATCATGAAGCCAGCATTGGGTGGGTGGTTAAGTGATGAACCTTGGATTCGCAATTTCAGTATATCGCCTGATGGAAAACTACTTTCAATTTCTCATGCAGGAAAAATAGATATTTTCGATATGGAAGGAAATATCATTCGTCAAAGCATTATGAAATACCCACCTGGAATGCCTTTTGAACTTTACGCTAGAGTGTACTGGCTTCCAGATTCAAGCGGGCTGATCATAGCTCTCCCAACAGAAACTGACTTTTATGGGCCAAGGCTTTCAGGAGATCCTACTTACTCCATTTGGAGATACCTATTCGATGGTGATGTTGCAACCCCAATCCCCTTGAATCCGCCTTTATCATGGGCACATATGGAGTCTAATGACATAATCAGCATATCGCCAAACAGGGAATGGGTGATTTATCTTACAGAGGACTACAAACTATACAAAGGTAATCTCTTGGACGGAAATACAAACTTGCTCCTGCCTTACAGGTATTTTTTGCCAATGCTGTGGAGTTTAGATAATATCCACTTTGCCCACCTGTCAAATCCAGAAGGAAATATTCTCGCTTCTGTTAAAGCACCGCCAGGTTACCCACCTGGACAATTTTTAGGCTGGATTGACAGGGAACGATTTATTTATTTTCCATACTCTACCTCTATGAACAAAGATAATATTCCTGTTCTCGTAGGCGAAGTTAATGGAGAAAACATTAAGACGTATGAGACAAAAGTTTTTGTCCCACACGTAGCGCCGTATTCTTATTCTTTTGCATTTGCTATTTTGGAAATTAAATAAAAGGATATTTCTGAGGCCGATAGATTCTGCAGCAGGCCGGAAACCATCCACAAATTAATCAGCCACGAATACACGAAGCGCAATCATCTGCGTTCGAGCATTCGTGGCCAACTAACAAATGGAGATGGCTCTGATCTAATATTTTCTCTTTTTTGAAAATAAAGAGACTGCCTTACTATACCTTCTGCAATGCCTCGACATCGGCGGGATTCCCCAACGGAAGACCCGCGACCGACTCGTCAATGCGGCGGATCAACCCGAGCAGCACCACCCCGCTGCCCATCTCGACGAAGGTCTGGATGCCCTGTCCGATCAGGAACTGCACCGACTCGGTCCAGCGCACGCGCGAGGTGAGCTGCGCCACCACGTCGGCGCGGAATTGGTCGGCGGTGGTCATCGGTTCGGCTTTGACGTTGCCGATAACAGGCGTCCTGGCACGGTGGAACGGCGTCGCCTTGACCGCCTCCTCGAACTCGGCCTGGATGGGCGCCATCAACGGCGAATGCGCCGCAATACTGACCGCCAGCGGGATGGCACGCTTGGCGCCTGCCGCCTTGGCCCCTGCGATGGCCCGCTCCACGGCGGCCTTCGCCCCCGAGATCACCACCTGCCCTGGACAGTTGTCGTTGGCCACCTGGACGATCTCGCCTTCCGTGCTGGCCTCCGCACAGACCTTGTCCAGCGTGGGGATGTCGAGGTTGAGCACAGCCGCCATGCCGCCTGGGGACATCTCGCCCGCACGCTTCATCAACTCGCCGCGCAGACGCACCAGCTTGATGCCGTCCTCGAAGGCCAGAGCACCAGCCGCCGTCAGCGCGGACAGTTCGCCGAGCGAATGTCCCGCCACGGAAACGGGTTTGAATTCAGGGAAAAGTTCGCAGAAAACGCGGTAGGCCGCCACAGAGTGGACGTACAGCGCGGGCTGGGTGTTGACCGTGTCGTTCAACTCCTCGGCAGGACCTTCCCACATCAGCTTCGAGAGGGAAAATCCAAGCACCGAATCAGCCTCTTCAAAGGTCTTTTGGGCGGCGAAATAAACGGCGGCCAGGTCGCGGCCCATGCCGACGGTCTGCGAGCCCTGGCCGGGGAAGACAAAAGCGGTGGTTTTCGGGTTCAGATTCATGTTAAGTACCTCTGGCGTTTAAACACAAACGGACCGCGTTGGTCACGGTCCGTTGAGGTTCTTGTGGAACTAAGCGGCGGCTTTCTTTTCTTTCTTGACTTCCACCACTTCGCGGCCATCGTAGAAGCCACAGCTCGGGCACACGGTGTGCGGAAGGCGCATGGAACCGCAGTTCGAGCAGGCGACCAGGTTGCGGGCTTCCAACGCATCGTGCGCGCGGCGGCGGTCGCGGCGGCCCTTGGAATGTTTACGCTTTGGATGAGGCGGCATGATCTTTCTCCTTTATGACAAAAACATGCCGGGCAAACGCCCGGCGGATTTCCAGACAAGCGGGCCAGATTATAGCGGCATCAGGCGCAAGCGTCAAGGAAAATCGATGCGTTTTCCTTAAGGAAGCGCGGAATTACTCTCCCCACTCAAAGGTCAACATAGTACAATCACCTGCATGGAAGTACAGATCGCGGTTGCCAAGGTCAACAAGTATGCGGTCTCCGAAAGCGGAGACACGCTGGAGGTCGTGGAGCGGCCCAATGGTGGACTCTCGGTGGTGCTGGCCGACGGTCAGACCAGCGGACGGGGCGCCAAGGCTGTCTCGCTGATGGTGGTCCGCAAGGTGATCGGCCTGCTGGCCGAAGGCGTGCGCGACGGCGCCGCCGCCCGCGCCGCATCGGATGCGCTCTTCACCGAGAAACAGGGCAAGGTCACCAGCACGCTCAACATTGTCTCAGTGGATATGTTGACCGAGACCATCGTCCTGACCCGCAACAACCCGTCACCCATGTACATCTGCCGCGGCGAACGGGTGGATTGCCTGTGCGAGGACAGCGTCTCGCTGGGTACCTTGCGTAATGTGCGCCCGCTCATCTCGGAACTTGAACTCCAGCCCGGACTGATGGTCGTGGTCTACACCGACGGCCTGACCCACGCAGGCGAGCGGCGCGGCCATCCCATGGACGTGGGCGAGACCATCCGCTCGGTCCTCGAAGAACAAAATCCCTCTCCGCAGGAACTGGCCGACGCGCTGCTGTCCCACGCCGTGCGCCTGGACGAGAACCGCCCCGCCGACGACATCTCGGTGGTGGTCATCGCGGTCAAGCGCCGCAACGGAGATGACGTCCGCCGCATGACGGTGCGGCTGCCCATCCAGGCAAGGCGGCTGGGATGAAGACGAAGAAGTCGAGGTTCCGCCAGTGGAAAGCCTCCTGGCGGGATACGGTCATCCTGCTGGGCGAGTTCCGCATGCCACTGCTGCTGTTCACCGTCGCCATGCTGGGCGGCGGATTGCTCTATAAGTGGCTGTCGGCCATGGTCGGCGAATCCACTTCGGGCTACGCGGAAGCGGTTTACACCGTCCTGACCGCCACCTTTCTCCAGCCCATCGGGGAGTTCCCCCACCACCCCGCCTTACAGATCTTCCACTTTATCATGCCCATCTTCGGCATCAGCATCCTCGCACAGGGATTGGCCGATTTTGGGAGCCTGCTTTTCAACCGCCGCGCGCGGAACAAGGAATGGGAAATGGCTGTCGCATCCACCCTGAACAAACATATCGTCCTGGTCGGCCTGGGCCACCTGGGTTACCGCATCGCCTCGAAATTGCACGAGATGGGCGAGAACATGGTCATCATTGAGTACAAGGCCGAGGCTGACGCCGTGGAAAGAATGCACAGCCTCGGCATCCCCGTCATCCCCGATGACGCCACCCGCCAGATGGCGCTGGAGGCGGCCAACATCAAGGACGCACGCGCCATCATCCTGGCCAGCCAGAACGACGCCATGAACCTGCAAATTGCGCTCAAGGCCCGCAGCCTCAACCCGAACATCCAGGTGGTGGTACGCATCTTCGACGAGGATTTCGCCCACGCCTTGCAGGAGCAATTCGGATTCAACGCCATGAGCGCCACTGAGATGGCCGCTCCGCTCTTCGCCGCCGCCGCCGCGGGAGCCGACGTCTCCAGCCCGATCTCGGTCGAGGGACAGCAGCTCAGTCTGGCGCGGATGGTCATCCAGCCGCACTCCGAATTGGCCGACAAGACCGTCGGCTTCGTCGAGGACAACTATCACCTTAACATTGTCTTCCTGCGCCGCGATCATCACTCGCACATGCATCCGACCGACTCGCACCCTCTCGAAGCGGGCGACACACTGGTGGTGTTGGGCGGCCCCGACGAGTTGAGCCACCTCATGCACGACAATGAGTGACTCTTCGCAACGCCCCTCGCCCGACGAACCTCCCAGTCGCCGCCGACCGCTGATCGGCGTGGTCGGCCCGTGCGGCTCGGGCAAATCCACCCTCATCGCGCAGCTCGAACCGCGCGGCTATCCCTGCCGCCACATCGCGCAGGAACATTCCTACGTCAAGGATATGTGGCAGCGCATCAGCCATCCCGACCTGCTCATCTTCCTCGACGCCTCTTTCCCCATCAGCACCGACCGCCGAAAATTAAACTGGTTCGAAAGCGACCATGCCGAACAGCAGCGACGGCTATCGCACGCGCGCCAGCACGCCGACCTGATCGTGGACACGGACACACTAACCCCCGACCAGGTGCTGGACCTCGTGCTGGCCTTCCTCGAAGGATACACCCCATGAAACGCCTCCTCTCCCTGTGCCTGACCCTCAGCCTGTTGGCCGTTGCCTGCGGATTCCTGACACCCCAGCCTGCTCCCGTTTCCCCCGTCCCACCGACGGCTTCTCCGCAAATTCCCGCCTCTCCGACCCCTTCCTCCCCCCGCGCCGCCTTCCGCGATGGACTCGTCCAGGCCGACCAAGCCATCCTCGACGGACTCCAGGGCGCGAGCGAATACCAACTGACCCTCACCCTCGCCGCGGACCTGCTCAGTTTGGACGGGCAAGAGACTATTCACTACACGAATACTGAGGAAGTACCGTTGGACAAGATCGAATTGCGTCTCTTCCCCAACCTGCTCGGCGGGCAGATGACCGTCTCGAACATCCGCGTGGACGACGCATCTGTCTCGCCTCAGTTCGGGCTAAACGACAGCTTGCTGATCGTGCTACTGAACCCATCGCTCAAACCAGGCCAAAGCGTCACCCTTTCGATGGATTTCGGCGTAACCCTCCCCAGCACCGTGGACCAGGTCAACTACGGCGTACTAGCCTACGCCGAGGATGTGCTGGCCCTGGCACACGCCTACCCGATGGTGGCGGTCTACAATGAAGAGGGTTGGAATGCCGAGGTCCCGCCGCCCTCGGGCGACCTCACTTTCTCGGACATGTCCTTCTTTACGGTCACAGTCCGTGCGCCCAAGGATCTGGTGTTGGTCGCCGTCGGACGCGAGGCCAGCCGTCAGGTCGAGGGCGACCAACAGGTGGTGACCTACGAGGCGGGTCCCGTGCGGGATTTCTATCTGGCGGCCAGCTCTGCCTATGAGGTGGTCAGCCGTCAGGTCGGCGAGACGACCGTCAACTTCTATGCTCCGCACGACCTGCGCAGCGGCGCACAGGCCGGGCTGGATGTGGCCGTCCGCGCTCTCGAAGATTTCAGCGCCCGTTACGCGCCCTACCCCTATACCGAACTGGACCTGGTGGCCACGCCCACGCTGGCGCTGGGCATCGAATACCCAGGCATGATTGCCATCAACCAGCGCATCTTGGAACCCGATCATCGCTTCCTCGAAGGGACGGTGGCGCACGAGGTCGGCCATCAATGGTTCTACAACCTGGTCGGCAACGACCAACTCGACCATCCCTGGCTGGACGAGTCGCTGACGCAATTCGTCACGCTCGAATACTTTTTCGACGAATATGGCTCACAGGGGTATCAGGGCTATCGCGAGTCGCTCACGAACCGCTGGGACCAGATCAATGATGAAGCCATCCCCATCGGCCTGCCCGTGGCGAGTTACAGCGACCAGGAATACAGCGCCATCGTCTACGGGCGCGGACCGCTGTTCTTCGAGGCGCTCAAGAACCAGATGGGCGGCGAGGCCTTCGATTCTTTCCTGCGGGATTACACCGTCAGCTATTCGTGGGGTATCGCCACACCCGATGGGCTAAAATCGCTGGCCGAACGTCACTGTAACTGCGACCTGACCCCATTGTTCGAGGAGTGGGTGAACCCGTAAGACAAACCCTCCCATTTCTGGTTACAAAAATCATCCTACCCGCCCCTTATCAAAGGGAGTATAATCATGCGGCGCCAGCCCAGGGCTGGTATTTTTATGGACGGAGTGCAGCATGAATCGTAACCGCAACCTATGGTTGATCCTCATTCTGTTGCTGACGGTCTTCTCCACGTGGGTCGCCTTCAGCAATCGAATCTTGATCGTCAACCCCATCACGAAAGAAACCATGATCGACCGCAACGTGGCCGTGAAACTGGGCCTCGACCTGCGCGGCGGCCTGCAGGCCTTGCTCGAAGCGGATGTCCCCGCAGATCGAGTCATCGCTGCGGATGAAATGGGCAACACCAAGACCATTCTGGAAAACCGCGCCAACGGCCTGGGCGTGAGCGAAGTGGTCATGCAGGTGGCGGGTGACCGCCGCATCGTGGCCGAGTTCCCGGGCGTGAGCGATCCCGAGGCGGTGGTGGCTGCCCTGAAGCAGACCGCCCTGCTCGAATTCGTGGACATGGGCGACACCCCCGTCAAACCGGGCGAGACCGTCGTCACCGATACGGACGCCACCCAGGCCACCGAAGGCCAGCAGGTCTATCACACCGTGATGACAGGCGCCGCACTCGACACCGTTTCAGTGGGACAGAACAGCGTCGGCGGCACCTACGCAATCAGCTTCACCCTCAAAACAGACGCCACTCAGATCTTCGCCGATTACACCACGGCCAACGTGGGCAAGTACCTCGGCATCGTGCTCGACAAGAAAGTCATCTCGGCTCCCACCGTCAGCACCCCCATCACTGGTGGACAAGGTCAAATCTCCGGCAGCTTCACCTACGAAAGCGCCAACACCCTGGCCATCCAGTTGCGCTCGGGCTCGCTGCCCGTGCCAGTCAAGGTGGTGGAAAGCCGCACGGTCGGCCCCACACTCGGTGAAGAGTCAGTGCGCAAGAGCGTGCTGGCAGGCGCCATCGGTCTGGCCGTGGTCATCCTGTTCATGGCCTTCAACTACCGCCTGCCTGGCATCATCGCCGACCTGGCGCTGATCGTGTACGCCCTGGTCTCGTTGATGCTGTTCAAGCTGATCCCCGTCACGTTGACACTGCCTGGCATCGCGGGTTTCATCTTAAGCATCGGTATGGCCGTGGATGCGAACGTGCTGATCTTCGAGCGTCTCAAAGAGGAACTGCGCGCAGGCCGCACCCTGAGTCAGGCCATCGACCTGGCCTGGAGCCGCGCCTGGCCGTCCATCCGTGACTCGAACATCTCCACGCTCATTACCTGCGCCATCCTGTTCCTGTTCGGCAACACCTTTGGCGCCAGCATGGTCAAGGGTTTCTCGGTGACCCTGGCGTTGGGCGTGCTCGTCTCGCTTTTCACCGCCATCAACGTCACCCGCACCTTCCTGCACACCGCGCTGGATAACCTCAAGCTCGGCGGGCATCAGTCCTGGTTCGGCCTGTAGGAGCGGAGGAAGCAAACATGAATATCATCAAGAATCGCTACTGGTACTTTCTCATCTCGCTGATCGTGATCATCCCGGGCCTGATCTTCCTGGGCCTGCACTGGGCACAGAACCCCGATGTGGGTCCCCTGCCGATGGGCATCGATTTCCGCGGCGGCTCACTGTTCGAGGTCCAGTTCGCGGGCACGCGCCCTTCAGCGGAGCAAATCAACGCCCTGTACGGTGAATTCTCCACCGATGCGGAACCCATCACGGACCCCGTCATCCAACCGCTGGGCGAGGACTCCTATTCCATCCGCTCGAAGACCATGAGCGACGAGACCAAGGGCAAGATGGTGACCGAAATGGAATCCCGCTTCGGGTCCAAGGTGACCGTGCTGAACTTCACCTCGGTCAGCGCAGCGGTCGGCGCGGAAGTGGCTCAGGCCGCCTCCATCGCCATCCTGGTCGCGGCTATTGCCATCCTCGGCTACATCTGGCTGGCCTTCCGCGGCGTGGAGCATTCCTTCCGCTACGGCGTGGCCGCCATCATCGCCATGCTGCACGACGTGTTCGTGGTGCTGGGCGTCGAGGCCATGCTGGGATACTTCCTCGGCTGGGAGGCGGACGCGCTCTTCCTGACCGCCCTGCTGACGGTCATCGGTTTCTCGGTGCACGATACCATCGTGGTGTTCGACCGCGTGCGCGAAAACTCGCGCATTTACCGCCGCCTCAATTACGAGACCCTGGTCAATCACTCCATCGTGCAGACACTCGACCGCTCGATCACCACACAGTTGACGGTCATGTTCACGCTGACAGCCCTGGTGCTGTTCGGCGGCGACAGCATCCGCCACTTCGTGGTCATCCTGCTGGTGGGTATCTTCAGCGGCACCTACTCCTCCATCTTCAACGCGGCCCCCATCCTGGTGGTGTGGGAGAACCGCGAGTGGAAGACCTGGTTCAAGAAGAAAGACGAACTCGCTCCGCTCCCGTAAGCGAAATGCAAAAGCCGACGCAGTGATGCGTCGGCTTTTTTGATTCTTGTTGCAGCTTTACAGATGTCCAGAATCCCGCTTCTGGACTCCACCAACTAGCAGAACTTACACCCCCGCCTCTCAGCCTCGACGATGGCCTGGTCGCTGGACCAGAAGAAGTTCTCCGCGCCGACGGTATCCACCAGCCCGCCGCGCTCCATCATGGCGCGCGCGTTCTCATGGACGCCCGCAAACATAAGCGTGCCGCCCTGCTGGTGAATCTTCTCGTACAAGCGGTGAATGGCTTCCAGCCCCGCCGAGTCGATCAGCGGCACGCCGCGCATCGAGAGGATCAGCGCATGGGTGTCGCCCAGGTTCTGGAAGGCCTCGTTGAACTGACCCGTGGCAGCGAAGAAGAGCGGTCCCGTGAGGAAAGCCACACGCACGTGACGGCATTTGCCCGCCGTCTCGATGCCTTTCTGGCGCAGCTTGTCCACGTCCACTTCCTGAACGGCGATGTCGATGCCCGCGATCTTGTTGAGAAAGACCGCCGCCGCCACGAAGGAGCCGATCAGGATGGCCTGGGTCAGGTCGAGGGTGATGGTGGCCAACATGGTGATGAGGAAGGCCGCCATGTCGGTCTTGAAGCGCTTGCCGAACATGAACCGAATCGCGCTCCACTCGTTCATACGGACGGCGGTCACCATCAGCACACCCGCCAGCGCAGCCAGCGGAATCCGCGCCATGACCGAGCCGAGCAGGAACATCGAAAGCAGCAATCCCACCGCGTGGACGATGCTGACCACGCGGGTCTGTCCGCCCGATTTGATGCCCACGCTGGTACGCGCGATAGCCGCCGTGGCGGGCACACCGCCGAAAAAGGGAATCAGCATGTTGCCGATGCCCTGTCCGATCAATTCCTGGTTGGCCTGCAGGCGGATGCCCGTCATGTTCGAGGCCACTGCCCCGCACAACAGCGACTCGACTGCGCCCAGTGCGGTGATGGTCAGCGCTGGGGCCAGTAACTCGGAGAGATGACTCCACGGGAGGTTGGCCAGGCTCAGGCGCTGGTCGAGGAACAGGGTTTGGGGGATGGCGCCGATCATCGGCGTGGACCAGCCCAACATCCAGTTGAGGGCGGTGGCAAGGATGATTCCCAGGAGTGAGGATGGGAAACGTGTGCTCCACTTGGCAGGCCAGAACAGCATGGTCAGAACAACGATTCCGCCAAGCAGGATGGTATGCCAGTCGGGGACATATCCACCTTTGAAGTAGCCGAGCAGTTTGAGCGCGGCGGTATCAGCGCCTGCGGTCTTGACCCCGAGGAAGTTGTCGATCTGACCGATGAAGATAATCAGCGCGATGCCTGAGGTGAATCCGCTGATGACGGCGGAGGGGATGAAGGCGATAAAACGTCCCAGGCGCAGCAAACCGATGATGAGCAGGAACAGGCCCGAGAGCAGACCTGCCGCCCAGACACCTTCCAACCCATAGCGCTGTACCAGCACGATCAACACCGCGGACATGGCGCCCGTCGGCCCGCTGATCTGATACGGCGCGCCCGAAAGCAGGCCAATGACGATGCCCGCCAGAATGGCCGTAACCAGTCCCGCGGCCGCGGATGCCCCCGAGGCGACCCCGAAGGCCAGCGCCAGCGGCAGGGCCACAGCGGCGACCGTCAGGCCCGCGAGCAGATCCTGCTGAAACCTGGCAGACGAATATCCAGAGAACTCGTCCCGATAGAGACGAGCAAGACTCCTTCTTGGCATAAGTTGTTCTCCAAAGCAAAAAGAATTTCAAAGGCATACATGCTCCCCCAAGGCGTCCTTTGAGTAACGGGCGGTATTTTATCACAAGTGAAAATAAGCAACGGGAATTTCTTAACAAGGGGAGTGTCTAAAATCGTGGGCTAACGAAGTCCATTACATGAGAGGCATAAC
>CALFXA010000092.1 GCA_937928015.1 uncultured Anaerolineales bacterium
CTTCCGATCTCATCGGGCGGAGCGTACTTCTCGCACAGCACCACCGAATCCGCGCCCGCTTCGAGCAGACCCACGCCGATGTCGAATCGACCGCCATAGCCGAAGACCATCACGCGTTTGCCTTTGAGTGAGTCTCCGCGTTCGGCCAGCACATCGACATACCGTTGAACGGCGGCCTGCGGGTCGCGCGTTTCGAGCCCGGGCTCGATGACCAGGGAACGCAGCAATAAAAAGCGCACGATCTTTTCGGGCAGAAAATGGCGCACGACGCGCGGAAGAAGATAGGGAAGATTCAAAGTTGCACCTGACGCTATTGCAGATATTTTTCACAGCCTGTGGGATTCTTGCGCGGCACGAGCAGTTGCACGCCCACAGACTTTTCAGTATAGATCGGTTCGTAAAAACAGAGCGTGGGTTGAGAGACCCAGATCACCCACAGGTCGTTCTCGTCGGCGAAGACGCCGTTCTGCGATTTCAAATTGACCTTGAGCACCTCGGTGACGATCAGCGCAAAACGCTGATTCGCGAGGTCGCGATAATACGGCAGGAAGTAAGGCTTGTTCGAAGCGAGGGCCTGATCCATCATGTATTTCTTTTCGTACTCGGGGATGAACGGCACCGCATCCACATAACCGAAGGTCAACAACTGACGCTGGTCCATGAAGAGCACTTCGCCGTGCTGGGAAGCAGAATCGACCTGCGTACGGATCTCCTTCAAAGCGCCGTCCATTTCCGACTGGGTTGGCAGGTCGAGCCATTGGCTGTAGGCCGCCGAGGGGTGAAAGGGCGTGAAAGGATGCAGCGGCAGGAACGCCATCAGGCACAGCAATGTCAGCGCCCAGGCAGGCCACGAGCCGATCCTCGGCGGGCTGACGAACAGCCCAAGCGCGGTCACGAAGATCAGCGTACCGATGTACATGTCGAGGTTGTGCAAGTCGCCGCCACCGCCGATCTTGGTGCTGATCACCAGGCCCGCACCCAGGAAAGCCATCAGTCCACCCCACACGGCCAACAGTTGCCAGGCGTCCAACTTCCACGAACGCGTGGCGGTCTGATAGACCAACAAGGCCAGCAGCGGTCCCGTGTACATCAACATCAACAACAGGATGCCAGGTCCAAGCGTGTCATTGGGCAGCAAGCGATACCACAACAACGGCTGATTGGCCGTGTCTATGGTGCCTGTGGAGTAGCCGATGAAGTTGTTGATGTTCAACAAAAAGCCAGGCACAACTCCAAGGACAGCCATCAAAACAGTAGGCAGGAGACGCTTGAACCAGGTTCCCTCACGCTTCGGGTAGTACAACAACAGGTCGATCAACGCAGCCCAGGCGCCAGGCGCAAAGACCCACGTCCAGCGGCTAAGGCCCACGTACAGGCTGGCGGCCACAATCGCAGCACCGCGCACATACGGCGATGAATGAAATGCGAACAGCGCCACGATGACTGCGGCGATCATGAACGGCGGCTGCAAGGGAGCAAGGATAATGAAGAAGGCCGCGATCCACAAAAAGGCTGCATTGCGCAGAAAACCCTTCGGCATCTTGCACGTCAATGCCCAGCCCAGCACGACGGACGGCAAGGTAAGGATGACCACATTCCACAGACGATGAACCCAGATGGGCAGCCCCTGCAAGAGGAATAGCACGCCCCACAGGGTATAACGTCCAGGCGTGTTGTACAGGTCGGGGATCTTACCCGCGTAGTTGTACAAACTCTGGCCGAAGACCAGGGAATAATCGTACAGGCGATTGCCTTCCGACCACGAAAGCGAGAAAGGCTGATCGACCACCATCAGCAGAGAACGCGTGACGACAGAGACCAGCACCAACCAGCCGAGGGACACACCCACCGATTCCAATCGGACCATTCGGCTTGATTCCGTACAAAGCAGCGTGGACGCCACCCAGAGCGCAATCAGCCACACCGCAAAGCGGATGTTCGGATACAGAATATACCCGCCCGCACCAATGGAGTAACGGTATATGAATGGGGCCAACAACACGAGGGCCGCCAGCCACGGACTCCACCTCCCCAAGCGAGCGCGGAAATTCAAAATCGTCAGGCGCAGGCGTTCCCCCCACGGTTCATAGATTGAGAGCAAGGCCAGGGCCGCCAGCCAGGTCAGCGCCATCCCGGCCTTTGCCAGCAGCGAATTATGGACAACGATGCGAATTTCCTGACCCATGCGCGGCGCCAGGAAAAAAGCAAACGCGATGACCAGTTCGTCCCAGCCAAAGGATTCGGTCCGCTGAGGGGCGAAGAGCCAGGCCAGGAGTCGGGCAAGGCCAACCGCCACGAGAAATTGCGTCCACGGACCGAAGGTCAACTGCCAGGGCGAATAGAGCAGAATCCAGGCCAGCAGTCCAGCCAATCCAAGGGCCAGCGGCCAGCGGAAACGGGACCCGCCTTCGGCGGCGGCCCGAATCCTTTCAGGCATCCACAAACTAAGGAAAATCGTCGCCAGACTGGTGATCGCTAGAAGGATCGAAATGCCTATGGCCAACCATCCAGACAAGGTGAATAGTTTGTCCCAGGCTTGTTCCGTGGACCAGAGCGCACGAATCTCGGAATATGAAAGCCATATCCCGAAGAGAAGAAGCAGGTTGAGAAGATGTTTTTTGTTTCTGGAAAAGTTTTCTTGCATGGAAACCACGCCAAACGGTCGTTTTTTATTTACAAGCGCCTACGGCCAAAGATCAGGGCATGCGCAGGCAAGTATAACAGCACCGCCAGGTTTGTTAGATAGAACAGCAGGCGCGTGGCGATCAGTACCGCGGCCAGCTCAGCCTGCGGGAAGTTGAAGAGGCTGTAAAGGTACAGCGAAGTGGTTTCGTTGACGCCCAACCCGCCAAAGACCTGGATCGGCAGGTATGAGATCAACTGCATGAAGATGTTGACGAAGACCACGGGCAGGAAGCCGATTGCGAAGGAAAAGGTCCGCAAACTGGCGTACAGCCAGAACATCGTGACCAACATGTAGGTCAGGGAAAAAGCCACACCGATGCCCACCATGCGGAAGACAAAGCCGTGTTCCTGCTCGGCCAGACTGGAGAGCAGGTCCATGCCCTTGTTGACGAATCCCAACCGTGAGAGTTTCAGCTTATCCACGAGCCAGCGAATCAGGTCCACGAATTTCTGGCGCAGAAAAACTGCCAGGAAGAACGCGAGGATGGCCGCACCGATGACCGTCAGAGATAGGATGACCACGCTGTGAAATTCATTCACCTGCGGCCAGACCAGCAGTCCCGAAACCAGCAGGAACAGCCAAATGGAAATCAGGTCGCCGACCTTGGTCAACAAAAAGGCCAGCACCGCGCGGCTGACCTTCACTCCCTGCTCAACGCGAAACAGCGCCAGGTAGGAGGCGATACCCGCGCCCGTGGCGATGAAATTCGAGATGGCGTTCTGCACCACCACGATGTTCAACACCTGCGGGTAATCCACGCGGCGGCCGATCAGGAAGTAATATTGCCACGCCTTGAGCAGGGTCAGCGAAAAATACAACAAGACGACCGCCGCCAGCCACGGCCATGAGAGTCGGTCGCGCAACGCGAACAACTGCGTCAGGTCCGTCTTCGAGAGCACAAACCAGACCAACAGCGCGGCCAGCAGAATTTTGGCAATATTCCAAAACGAGAAGAAAGATCGTCGCGATGTTTCGTTCATGTCAGCGGGCGTTGGCCCACACGGCCAGCATCGACAGAGCATATAGACGCTTGCCATGATCGATACGGGCGGATTTGTGTTCGTCGATGATGCGGGCCAGCATGGCCGAGTCGAACCATTGATTCAGCGGACTGCCCTGCCCGAGCAGCATCTGCTTCGACCAGTCGTACAGCGGCCCACGGAACCAGGCCGAGACGGGGATGCCGAATCCTTGTTTGCCGCGGCCCTGAATAGACTCTGGCAATTCCCTGGCGAAGGCCTTCTTGAGCAGGTACTTGCCGCTGCGCCCCTTGACCTTGAGTTGGTCCGGGACCCGAGCCGCCCACTCCACGATCTCGTGGTCGAGGAACGGCGAGCGGCCTTCGAGCGAGGCGGCCATCGTCATGCGGTCCGCCTTGACGAGTAGGTCGCCTGGCAGATAGGTGTGCAGGTCGGTGTAGAGCGTCCTGTCGAGGTAGGAGCCCTCGGCGGAATCGAATTGTCTCGCCAGAAGGTTTTGCGCGTTGAGCGGGTCGAAGCGGAACTCAGGTTTCCACAGGGCGGCGCGCTGATTCGGCGAGAAGTATGAACCCCAGCGCAGGATGCTGGCGCGGCAGTCAATCTCGGGCAGTTGTTCGAGGCGCTTGAGCCCGTTGACGAGACTCTGGCCTACGGGACGGTCGGCGTTATCGGGGAAGAGTCCCGCAATGGACGGGACCAGGCTGCGGGTCAGGAAGCGCGGCGCACGCGCATAGGCGTTGGCGAAGCCGTCCAGCCAATAACGCTGATAGCCCGCGAAATCCTCGTCGCCGCCGTCGCCGTTGAGGGCCACGGTCACGTGCTCGCGCGTCATCACCGAAAGATGATAGAGCGGAATGGCGGACGCATCCGCGAACGGTTCGCCAAAGTGATAGGCGATCTTTTCGAGCGTGGCGGGGATGTCGCCATAGGTCAGCGTGAACTCGTGATGGTCGGTGGAATACTTCTCGGCCACGGCACGCGCGTACGGCAGCTCGGTAAAGTTCTGTTCCTGAAATCCTGCTGAATAGGTCTTGACGGGGCCACTGGCGAACTCCGACATGAGCGCCACGATGATGCTCGAGTCGATGCCGCCGCTCAGGTGCGCGCCCAGCGGACGTTCGCTGAGCAGGCGCATCTTGACGGCTTCGCGCAGGCGGGAACGCAACTCTTCAATCAGTTCGTCCTCGCTGGCGGTCCACTTGGGCTGGTAGGAGTAATCCCAGTAGCGTTGAATGCGCGCAGCGCCGTTCTCCCAGACGAGAGTGTGCGCCGCGGGCAGTTTGAAGATGCCCTGATAAATGGTCAGCGGCTCGGGGACATATTGCAGGCTGAGGTACAGGTCAAGCGCCTCAAGATGGACCTCGGGCTTGTGCGGCAACGCAGCGAGGATGGCGCTCAACTCCGAGCCGAAGTAAAGCGTTCCATTTTGAATGGTGTAATAAATCGGCTTCTTGCCCAGGCGGTCGTGGGCCAACAGCAGGCGTCGCTTCTTTTCGTCCCACAGGGCAAAGGCGAACATGCCACGCAGACGCTTGACGCAATCGTCGCCTTCATCTTCATAGAAATGGATGACGCATTCCGTGTCAGTCTTGGTGTTGAAATGATGTCCGCGGCGTTCGAGTTCGGCCTGCATCTCGGGATAGTTGTAGCACTCGCCGTTGAAGATGATCCAGATGGAGCCATCCTCGTTGGAGATGGGCTGGTCACCGCCGCTGACGTCGATGATGGCCAGACGGCGCATGGCGAGGCCCACGCCTGCCTCGGTGTAGAAGCCATCGCTGTCGGGACCGCGGTGCGCAATGGCCGCATTCATTTTTTCGAGCAGGGCGCGCTCAGGGATTTGATTGGTGGAATGGGAAAGGCCGCAAATGCCGCACATAAGGTTCCTCGTTGAATAATCGGGAATTTCGGTAAAGAATTACAGGGTCTTCTTTAGATATTCGGAATATTGAAGGGCGACGCTCTCCCAGGAATATTCGCGCTCGACGCGCAGACGGGAGGCCGTGCCCATTTTCTCGCGCAGAACTGCATCAGATAGAACCGTCCGCAGCGCGTCTCGCAGCGCATCCACATCCTCAGACGGGACCAGCAGGCCTGTCTCGCCGTCGAGGACCAACTCCTCACTGCCGGCAATGCGCGTGGCGACCACGGGCAGTCCGCTGGACATGGCTTCGAGCACGGCGTTGGGCATGCCTTCGTGGCGCGACGGGAAGAGGAACAGGTTGGCCTGCTGATAGGCCTGCGCCAAATCTTCTTTGGACTGCCAGCCGAGGAAGGTGACCCGTTCGCTGATGCCCAGTTCCCGCGCCAAGGATTGGAGCGGCTCCATCTGCGGGCCGTCACCCGCGATGCTCCAATGCCAGTCCAGGTCCTTGAGTTGGGCCAGGGCGCGCAGGCCGAGGTCGAGTCCTTTTTGATAGACGATGCGTCCCGCCGAGAGCAGGCGCGGCGCGGACCAATCGCGCGGGGCCGTGTCGAAGCGGGAGCCGTCCACGCCGTTGGGGATGATGGGGATTTCGATGGAGGAGTCGAAGGCGCGAGCCAGGGCGCGCAGTCCTTGACTGTTGGCGATGACCGCCGAAGCGCCGTGCCAGATAACGCGCAGAAATGGCCCGATCAATTTGTGGAAAGTCTTGAAATCGTACGGGCGGAAACCAGGCACGTCCCCGCCGCGCAGGGAGACGATATAGGGAATCTTGTAGACGGTTTTCAACAGCCAGGCGACCGCGCCCGACGGCATTCCAAAGAAGGCCAGGGTGGCGTTCGGCCTGTTTTGGCGGGACCAGTTCAGGGTCCAGAACGAAGCCGAAGCAATGAAGGCCAGTTGCTCCAGCGCCCCGGAGCGGTCCTGTTTGCGGCGCAGGGCAGGGATGCGATAGACCGTCAGGCCGTCGCGCGTCTCCCGTTTGGGCTGGTCGCCAAAGTGAGCCGTTACAACGATTACTTCATGGCCGAGGGATGCAAGGCAGCGCGCCACATTGGCGCTGGCATTGCCCGCCCCCCCGCCGATGGGCGGATACTCGCTGTTGATGACCAGGATGCGCATGGATTATTTCTGGAGGTTGATCGTCTCGCGGACGGTATAGGTGGGCTTGGACTGCGACTCGTGGTAGGTGCGCGCCAGCAATTCCGCGATCAGGCCCATCAGGATGGACTGGAAGCCCATGATGACGAACATGACTCCCACCAGCAGCAAGGGCGAAGTCGAGGCGGGGATGTTCCAGAAGCGGCGGATGAACAGGTACAACAGGTCCACCAGGCCGAGGAAAACCAGCCCCATGCCCGCGCCGCCGAAGAGGTAGATCGGCTTGCTGGAATAGTTGAGCAGGAACTTGACTGTGAACAGGTCGAGCACCACCTTGACGGTTCGTTCCAGCCCGTAGTTGGCCTTGCCAAATTTGCGCGGATGGTGCCGAACGACCACCTCGGCGATGCGCGCGCCGACAGAGTGGGCAAAGACGGGGATGAAGCGGTGCATCTCGCCATACAGGCGGAATCCCGCCAGCGCCTCGCGGCGATAGGCCTTGAGCGTGCAGCCGTAATCGTGCAGATGCACTCCCGTCACCTGCGA
Source organism: uncultured Anaerolineales bacterium (assembly GCA_937928015.1). Taxonomy (GTDB): domain Bacteria; phylum Chloroflexota; class Anaerolineae; order Anaerolineales; family Villigracilaceae; genus JACPVF01. The sequence continues at coordinate 7,238 of CALFXA010000092.1, forward strand.
GATCAGCCAGTTGGCGATATGCGACGGGAAGTTGCGCACCAGGGCGTTGTCCTTGCGGTCCTTGCGCCAGCCACTGACCAGGTCGTAGCCCTCGTCCAGTTTGGCGAGCAGCATCGGGATGTCGGCGGGATCGTTCTGCAGATCGGCATCCAGCAGGACGATGGTCTCGCCCGAGGCGTAATCGATGCCCGCAGCGATGGCGGCCGTCTGCCCAAAGTTGCGGCGGAAGGCCACCACGCGTACGTGCTCGGGGTCCTTCGAGGCATACGCGCGCAGGACGTCGAGACTGCCGTCGCGGCTGCCGTCGTTGACAAGGATCACCTCCCACGACTTGTTCATCGGCGGCAGGACGTTATAGATGGCCTCGAACAAGTGCGGCAGGTTCTTCTCTTCATTATAAACAGGGATGACCAGGGAAAGATCCATTCATTTCCTTTGAAAGATGCGCAGGTCGCTGCCCTCGATGCACGAGGTCTGGACCCGAAAACGGGGCAACTCAACGAAAGTAGCTTCAGGCAAGTCGGCTCTCATCTTGGGATAACGCCAGGCCTCGACGATCACATAATCGGCTGCCTGCATCCACTGCGCGGCCAGGATGTCGTTCCAGAGTCCATATTTTAGCAACTCTTGGGAATCCCCGCCAACCCGATAGGCGTAGCCGTCATTGATCTGCGGCAGGTAGATGTGAATCTGCGGCGCATACAGCAGCGGCGCGACCGACAATCCGCCGTTCCAATAGACCTGGCTGCCCGGCGGAATGACCTCCGCCAGGTGACGACCGACCTGCTCATTGGCGGCGACCACATCCATGTCCGCGCAGTCGGGGCGGCCTGCGCTGCCAGCCAGGAGCGGGGAAAGAATCAAGCCGAGGGCGAGGATGGAAACGGCCAACAGATAGCCGAAGTTGACATGGGGGAATTTCCAGCGTTTGACGAGAAACGCGGCCAGAAGAAAAGCGGAACCTGTCAGCGCCCCAGCCGCCGTGGAGACGATCTTCTCGGCGGTATTGCGTTCGAGGCTGAACTTATTCGAGAGCACATCCCATACCGTGGCAAATCCAGGCTGGAACCAGCCGTCGCGGATGCGCGGTACGGACAGGGTCAACAGCCCGTCGCCGAGATCCTCAAAGGCTGAAAATCCGATGCCCGTGAAGAGGATCAGCACAACCAGCGCAATCACGATCTGCCGCCAGGGATGTGCATTCCGTTCGAGCGCGCCCCACATGACCGCCACGAACAGAATGGCGACGTTGCTGAAGAAGGCCACGTAGGGCGTGAAGCAGAACACGCAATAATCATTGCTGATCGCGGCCCAGGAATGCATCAGGAGCAAACCAACGAACAGGGCCGCCAGAAAGACCGCCGCGCGGAAATGTTCGGCGGAGACCCAGGCGCGGCGCTTGGGCCATAGCAAGAGTCCCAGCCCCAGGCCGACCATTGCCACGACGTGGAAACGTGCGCCTTGAAAGAAGGACAAGGTCCGCCCGATTGCGTCGATCTGTGGGTTCCAAGTGGGCACGCCATCCTGCGGCAGGGAATACGCCGCAAACAGCGAGGCGATGCCCCCGGGCATCCACGGCGTCCACAACTGCATAATGTACGGCCAGTACAGGACGTGGAACACGAGCAGCACGGCCGCGCCCGCCAACCCCGCAAACAGCGCAGACCTCCAGCCGTGCTGCCACCAGAAATACAGCACCAGCAACGGCAACACGATGACCATGTTCTGACGCACCATGATGACCGCGCCCGCCAGCAATCCCGCCAGAGTCAATTGCCAAAGCGGACGCTTCTCGCCCAGCGAGAGGGCCAGGATGGCCGCCATGAAGAAGGCCACGCTGCTTTGCGTGACGCCTGAACTATAGATCTTGATGACGGCTGGACTCAGCGCCAGCGCCCACACCGACAGCGCCGCCAACCACTTCCCGCTCAGGCGGCGGGCCGCCCCCCAAACGGCGACCAGGCTCAGGGTCCCGAACAGGATCGCCAGACCGCGCCCCGTCAGCAAGCCGGGGCCAAAGATCGCCTGCACCATCCCAGGGATGAGGAAGGCCAGCGGGGCCTTGTTGGTCTGCACGCCGAAGGTCTCGAAGGGACGGTGTCCCTGCGTGGCGAAGAGCAGACCCTTATAGAGGTAGGCGCCCTCGTCCAGGTCGGGGATGGAGGTGCGCGCAAAGGCGGCCGATTGCCAGACGTACCAGGCCAGTCCCAGAACAGCCAAGAGGCCCGCCAACCAGGCGGGCCACTTATCGGAGAGGGAGGGACGGGACGCGGTAGCGGTCATTCCATCAAGACAGGCTCTGACGGCGCACGCGCTCCATGTCCGAGTCGACCATCATCTCGACCAGTTCCCTGAAGCTGACGGCGGGTTCCCATTGCAGGATGGAACGCGCCTTCGAGGGGTCGGCTACCAACAAGTCCACTTCGGCGGGACGGTAGTAGCGCTCGTCCTGAACGACGAAGTCCTTGTAATCGAGGCCCACGCGCCCAAAGGCGATCTCGCAGAACTCGCGCACAGAGTGCGTCTCGCCCGTGCCGACCACATAGTTATCGGGTTCAGGCTGCTGCAACATGCGGTACATGGCCTCGACATAATCGCCTGCAAAACCCCAATCGCGGCGGGACTCGAGGTTGCCGAGGCGCAACTCCTTCGCATGACCGTGCTTGATGCGCGCCACACCGTCGGTGATCTTACGGGTGACGAACTCCAGGCCGCGGCGCGGACTCTCGTGGTTGAACAGGATGCCCGAGGCGGCGAACAGGTCGAACGACTCGCGGTAGTTGATCGTGATCCAGTGCGCGTACACCTTGGCCACGCCGTACGGGCTGCGCGGATAGAAGGGGGTCGACTCGCGCTGCGGCACTTCCACCACCTTGCCGAACATTTCGCTCGACGAGGCCTGGTAGAACTTGATCTTCGGGTTGACGAAGCGGATGGCCTCCAGCAGGCGGGTGACGCCCAGGGCGGTCACTTCGCCCGTCAGCACGGCCTGACTCCACGAGACCGCCACGAAGGACTGCGCCGCCAGGTTGTAGACCTCGGTCGGCTCGTGCTCCTCCAGCAGCGAAAGCAGGGAACCCTGGTCGTGCAGGTCGCCCTGCACCATGGTGATGTCGTCCAGCAAATGGGAAATGCGCTCGAAGTTTTGCGTGCTCGAGCGGCGTACCAGCCCCACCACGCGGTAGCCTTTTTTCAGCAGAAACTCAGCCAGGTACGAGCCGTCCTGGCCGTTGATGCCCGTGATCAAAGCAGTAGGCATGATTTCTCCTTAATTCAAAATTCAATGACTGAATTATAACTCACATTCGGGCTTGTCGGCTCCCCCTACGGTCCCACCACCAGCCGCCCACTCCGATCAGGGCCCACAGCCCCAGGATCAACCCTACCATGCCGCCAAAGCCCATCTGCCCGCCCCAGTGGAAATAACGGCTGGCGTACCATTGCGAAAATACAGCCAGGAAGGCCAGCTCACCCAACAAAACGCGCGTGAACCAGGGGTTGCGCGTCTCGCGCCACCAGACCCAGGCCTGCCCCGCCAGCAGAGCCTGCCAAAGGAACAGGATGGTTCGATAGCGCGGATTATCCCACTGGTCGCCGCCGCCGCGCAAGGCGGTGAACAGGACCCAGGCCCAGGCGACCGCCCACAGCCAGAGCCAAACCTTCCGCTCCCCTGCGGACCCCGAGCCTGCTCCCGGCAAACCAGCGAAGAGCAGTGCTGGCAGCAGGGCATACCACCCCACCGCGCGGAAGATGCCCAGGATGCGCCAGGTCAGCGTGGTTGGCTCGACCAGCGCCGCAGGCAGCACGGGCTGGAACACTCCGTAGATCATCACGAACGGTAGCCGCATCCAAGCAGGCATCTCGTCGAAGAGTTTCTGTACCCAGCCCGAGCCGCTCTCAATTTGGTGCATGCCCCACTTGTTGACCTCGCGCAGGAAGGAGCCCAGCACACCGACCGGCGTCCCGCCGCCCAGGTTCCCCTGACGATTGACCGCCGCCGAGAGCAGGAACAGGCCCGCCACGAAGATAATCAGAACCACCACAACCGCCCACCACGGCAAGCGTCCCTTCTCGCTGGAGAAGAAGATCCAGCCCGCCAGAATCACCAGCGTCACCAGGGCCACGGCAGGCGAGACCAATAGCATGCCCAACAGGCCAAGGCCGACCCAAATCCACGCGCTCCCTGGCACCGCCCGCCAGGGCAGGTGTCGACTGCGCTCCTCGTTCGGGTCGCTCCGCTCAGCGCGAAGATGCCAGGAGACAAATCCCCACAACACGAAGGTGCTGAAGGTCATCAGGTATGGCTCGCGCATGGCGGCCCCGCCCAACAGCACGGACTCGGGGTACAGGGCGAAGATCCAGCCCGCGGCCTGGGCCACCTTCTCATTCCATTGTAAAGAGGCCGCCTTCCATAGAAAGGGAATCCCCAACGCGGCGATGAAGGCTGAGAGCAACACCAACAGCAGCGGACGCTGCACGTCGGGCGAAAGATAGCGGTAGACCAGCGCGCCGAAAGCCAGCAATCCGCCGTATTGGTCGTAGGCGTATTTCTGACTGAAGGCATTGACGATCTTGCGGTCCGAATCCGCCAGATCCCAGGATTGGGTATCGCGCCGATGCGCGTCGGTGAAGACGTAGCCCGCGTTGTCGTCAGGCTCGTCGTAGCCGTCCACGGGCAAGGACAGGTACAATCCCACGCTGACAGACAGCCGCAGGACGAATGCAATCGCGACCATCCATAGCAACATTTTATTCGCGCTGAGCGGAGGCCGAAGCGAAGCGGAGGCTGTAGTCGAAGCGCCCCCCCAGCGCACCGCCATCGTCAGCACAGTGAAAGAAAGCAGAAAGACGAAAGAAAAGGCCAGCCAGCCGATGACCCAATCCCCGGGCTGCAGGGCTGACATTCCTGCCCCAAGCGCCAGAGAGAGCGGCACGGACCAGAACAAATCTCGCAGGTTGAAGTGCTTCATGTCCCCACTTTTACCACGAAGTGCGCTTTTTAGAGAGTGGCTAAGAAAGTGGGTCAGGAAACCTTTCACCACAGAGGGCACGGAGAGCACCGAGGTTTTTATGTTTTTCTCTGTGACCTCCGTGTTCTCCGTGGTAAAACCTCTTAACAAATCCACGGACTTCGCCACTTGCGCGTTTTATCATCTGAAAGAGGAACGGGATTTGGGCATATAATCATCCTGTTCAAACTTTCCATCCCATCAGGAGATGTCATCATGCAATATCGCGAACTGGGACGTACAGGCTGGAAGGTCTCGGCCATGAGCTTTGGGGCCTGGGCCATCGGCGGGACGTGGGGTCCCGTGGACGACGACGAGTCACTGGCGGCCATGCGCCGCGCCCTGGAGTTGGGCGTCAACTTCTTCGACACGGCCGACGTCTACGGCGACGGGCGCAGCGAGCGCTTGCTCGCCAAGTTGCGCCGCGAGCACGGCGGCGAGATCCACATCGCCACCAAGGCGGGACGACGGCTGGACCCGCACACGGCAGAAGGCTACAACCGCGCCAATCTGACCGCCTTCGTGGAGCGCAGCCTCAAGAACCTCGACACCGAGGCGCTCGACCTGCTACAACTGCATTGTCCGCCCACGCAGGTCTATTACATGCCCGAGACCTTCGGCGTGCTGGATGACCTGGTGAAAGCGGGCAAGCTGCGCTATTACGGCGTCAGCGTGGAAAAGGTGGAGGAGGCGCTCAAGGCCATCGAATATCCCAACGTGCAGAGCGTGCAGATCATCTTCAACATGTTCCGCCTGCGCCCCGCGGACCTGTTCTTCGAGCAGGCCCAAAAGAAGCAGGTGGGCATCCTGGCGCGCGTGCCACTGGCCTCGGGCCTGCTGACGGGCAAGCTGGGACCCAAGTCCAGCTTCGACGCGGACGACCACCGCGCCTTCAACCGTCACGGCGAATCCTTCGACCGCGGCGAGACCTTCTCGGGCGTGGACTACAACATCGGCCTGCAGGCGGTCGAGGAGCTCAAGGCCCTCTGCCCGCCAGGCATGAGCCTGACCCAGTTCGCCCTGCGCTGGATCCTGATGTTCGAGGCCGTGACCTGCGCCATCCCCGGCGCGAAACGCCCCTCGCAGGCCGAGGAGAACTTCAGCGCCGCCGACCTGCCGCCGCTCTCCGCCGAGACCATGGCCCAGGTCCGCGCGGTGTACGACCGATCCATTCGGGAACAAGTGCATCAGGTTTGGTAAGGAACTCAAGTCGCCATCTGAGGAACTTTCACCGCAGAGGCACGAAGAACGCGGAGAAACTTCAAAAAACTCCGCGACCTCTGTTCCTCTGCGGTTCAAGACAGGTAATTCCTCTTTTTCCTTTAAGGGCCATAACGGGTTAAGGATTAACCGCGTAAAAAGCCGATTCGGTACCCTGAATCGGCTTTTTTGTCGCCAGGCTCCTGAAAATAGGACCAACATATCACCCAGAACCGTCACAACGCGCAGGGTTTCTGGTGGGAACAAGAATATAATCTCATGCGCCCCACGAAAACCTTATCTTGCAAGGCCCCAGGAGAAATGACAGGAATGCTTACCCTCGACACGATCAAGAGTCAAATTGCCGCGCTGGACGATATTCATCGCTTCTTCGAAGTATGCAACCAGGATGCAAAATCCATCCAACCCTGGCAATTCTCCCTATCGGATTCGGAAAAGTCCTTCGATATTTTCATGCAGCAACTGACAGAGATCGACAAACAGACGGCGCTCCGCTTCTCTGCCATCTTTGCGAGATACGCCGTGGACTATATTCGGGATCAACACCTCGATGAGGTACGGGGAATCGGCTTCGCCTTTCTCGAAAACGACCCGTGCATGGATGGCCAGTCCATCGAAAGACAGATTCAGAATGTAGAGCGCTGGCTGGAGAATTCGACCCCTGAGCACAAGGCAGGCGTGAAAGAAGGCATCGACCCCAGCCGCCAGTTGGAGATCTGGGAGGAAGACCTCTTCCCGCCCGAGGACCAGATGTGGCTCTGGATCATCGAGAATACGCATTTGCTTTCCCTGGGCGTCACGGCGGGAGATGCGGAGACCTACGACCACGACAGCGAGGCCACCCCCTATCGATGGTCCGCCAAGGCCTGCATCGCAAGGAGCGCGGTCAGTTCATTGAAAGTCATCGCCCAGGAAGAACGCACCGTGGACGCAGACTTGACCGCGTTGTTCAAAAGAGTCGGCGCTGAGTGGAAATAGTCCGCCCCTGTTGATATACTCTTCTCATGCAAATCAAATTTAGCGGTACCGTCCTCTTCTGGCGCGGACCCGCGCCGTACTTCTTCATAGCCGTGCCCGAGGGTCCCAGCCGCGAGATCAAGTCGATCTCCCATCTCGTGACGTATGGCTGGGGCGTGATTCCCGTCCGCGCGCGGATCGGACGCACCAAGTTCGAGACCTCCCTGTTCCCCAAGGACGGCCGCTACCTGCTGCCCCTCAAGGTCGTGGTGCGCAAAGCGGAGAATCTTGCGGAGGGCGACGAGGTCACGGTACAGATGGAAGTAAACTGACGGCGGGGGAATCAAACCATTGTGCAGATTGGGTTTCTCCTCCTGCACATGGATCAAAGAGGGATAACGTATCTGTAAGTTGACTTGCCGCTCGTTTTTCTGCATACTTTAAACAATCTGGGGGCATGCCTCAGGGAAAACCCATTGAAAGGGAGCGAAACCAATGGTCCCAACGCATTTCCAATCGACCGAGCCGAGAGAAAAATCAAAGGGGTGGAAGAAAATCAGTTCCGTATAGACCTGTCAGGTCTATTGGAAGAACTTCACATTTGATGTGCGTGCCTGGATTCAAACACAAGCCTTGTTTCCTTCGATAGCAGAAACCTGTTGTTCGATGCAAAGAGCCTATCATTCGATGTGAAGAACCTCCCATTCGATAATAGGAACCTTTTTCTCGATGTGAAGAGCCTCCAATTCGATACAAAGAACCTCTAATTCGATAATAGGAACCTTTTAATCAATGATAGGAGCTTCTTGTTTGATATGAAGAACCTATTACTCGATGCAAGGAGCTTGTTTCTTGATGTAAGGAGCTTTGTATAAAACGACAAGTTCTTGTGTGAGAGCGTTCCGCCGTGGGCGGAAACGCTTAAAAACCAAAGCCAACAAGGAGAAAAAACATGGCTCGCCAAAAGAAACTGTCCCCCTTCCTCGAAGGCGCCCAACAGCGCCTGGCCGCCCTCTCCTCCATCGACCCCACCCTGGACCTGGGCACCGGCCTCACCCTGGCCGCGTACCGCGCGGAGGTCGTGTCTGTGCAGGCCAAACAGGATGCGTATAACACCCTGCTCTCGCAGGTGGACCAGTCTTACAACGAATTCCAGGCCGCCGAAAAGTCCATCCGCGACCTGAGCGAACGCATGCTGGCGGGTGTCGCGTCCAAATATGGCAAGGATAGCAGCGAATACGAAATGGCGGGCGGCACGCGCAAGAGCGAGCGCAAGCGCCCCACCCGCAAGATGCCGCCTACGACGTCCTAAGCACGGGATGGAGCAGGGATGTCCGCGCGGACATCCCTGCTCCTGATGAAATCGGATGTATAATTTTTGTGAAGGATAAAGGGTGTTATACAGCAAAATTGCCGTATAAGACTCCAATTTGGGGGTTTATACAGCATGCTGTATAAACCATAGTTAGGTGGCTAATTATTCCAATCTTGAGGTGATTCTTGATTCTGTCAAAACCAATGAAGATCTTTATAGGCTTCGCAACGTTACTCTATTTGCTTTTCCCTGCAATCTTCTTCTTGTTATGGTTGCTCTATGTGGTTCCAGCATATTTAGGGAGTACAAACGTAGATGATCTCATGATATTGTATAAAAACATTTTTTTAGCATCAATTCCTTTGGGATGCATCGTTATGGCTACCATGTTTGGCTTATTGGCTTTTTATGTCATACATGCAATTAAAAACCAAGATGCATCCGATACGATAAGATTGTTTTCTGGACTCGCCATAGTACTATTCCCCTACATTGGGATGCCCATATACTACGTCATTTTCATACTAATGTCTAAACCACCATCTTGGGCTCTCAAAACTAAGACAGATGCAATCAATTGATTTCTTCAAAAGCGGATTAGATAAATACAAAGTTGTGGAACATATGAAAAACCTAGATTGTGTTGCGAAACATAGTTGGTAGACAGTCCAGATTTTGGAGACATGGATATTTTGACAAAACAAATAACACAAGGAACTTTTGAATTTATTAGAGACATTAAAAGTTTCTTAGTCAAAACCGCCACCTAACAAAACGTGCACTTGACGGGTGGGATTCTGCGGCATTTTCGGGCTTTTTTCTACACCCGAACAGAATCCTGCTCTCGAAGTTTCATCTACGTCCGCCCACCCGCAAGTAGCGCAAACCGTTGGGCAGAAGGAATGCACGGGAAACGAGCGAATGATATTACCAAAGAAACGCGATCCGAGATTCATCACTGTGCGTCGTGGCGGCACTCTTCAAGACACTACTCACCACCTACTTGCGATATGGGCAGCAGATTGCGCACAGCATGTGTTGCACCTATTTGAGGAAACGCAACCTAATGACAATCGACCACGTCGAGCCATTGAAGCGGCGCGCGCTTGGACGCGAAGTGAGATTACAATGCCACAGTCTAGAGCAGCAGGTGGTCACGCGATGGCGGCGGCAAGGAATCTGAGCGGAGCGGCGCGCCATGCTGCGTATGCTGCTGGTCAGGCGGCAGTGGTCGCTCACGTTGCAGCTCATGAATTGGGTGCAGCCGCCTATGCGATCAAAGCCGTACGCGAGGCCGCGATTGACGGTCAATCTGAAGAAGCTGGTCGTCTTGAGTGCGCATGGCAACGCGCACAACTTCCGAGCGAAATCCGTGATCTCGTGCTTGACGATCAGAAGTTACGCAATGAAATCTGTTGGTTCGTATTTGGTTGCTAATCATCGCCTTCAAAGCACTGCTTCTGCCCAACACAGCGTGCAGCCGTTTTGCTTCGCTCACAGGGCGAGCATTTCGCGCAAGGCGGTTTCAAAGTTTTCCCTGATCCCAGGCAGAGTCCACACGCAGGTTAATGTCAAACCGCTGGGCTGCTAATCGTCAAAAAATCACCGCTAATATTTTTATATGAAACGACTCCCAAACCCACTAAAGAAATTTACAAACTGGCTTGTTTCTTTTACAAAGACTGGAGTCAGCGAATATCAATTAAATAAGTATTTTGTTCCTGAACACCAAGAACTCGAACGGGCACATCAACTTTTACTTAAAGAATATGTCCGCGCAATTGCGGCTGTATCTCGCCTATCATTTTTTATCGGACTTCATGAAATCCAAGTTCCTCCTGAAGGTTTTATAAGGCGACTATTTCATCTATTGTTATTCAAATATTCACCTCTGCGTTTGTTGCAGTGGAAACCATTGGTTCAACTTTTTGTCGAAGCACACGTTCGTCAAAAAATTTCGCAATTATCAACAATATATATCCAGACAAGTTTTTTAATTCAAAACAGCCTATCTGAAAAACCAGAATACCTAACTTGGCTAAACCAAGCATCCCAAGAGTGCAAGGAATTTCAACAGACTCTCTCAACTGGAAAAATATTTCTTGACTCTCTAAAATTTACAACAACTTTTATGTTTGGTTTATTCTTGGCATTTGCAGGGGCTAACAGCCTAAATGAGTTCCTTCAAAAACTTATTTCAAACTCTTTACCGCCGATCGTCGTTACTTTATTTGCATTCACGTTGATAATGCTTATAGTTGTAGCGCCATATATTTATTTATTCTGGGATAGTACCTTTGCGGCAAAGCGTGCTATTTTCATGGGAATAGGCTCGGAAATTTCCCAATCACATAATATATATGTACTCGAAAATAATTTATTTGATTTGTTAGGGCGTGGAAAGCCTAAAGAAGTCCCCATTGATTACATATTTCAATCTCTATTCTTTTTATCTGGAATAATCTTTTTCTGGTGGACGCAAACACAATTTGAGAAAGCGTTTTCTGCCACCCCCAATACGATTATATTGCCTTGCTTTAGTGGCATTAGCGTACTTTTATTTTTTCCGTTTTTTACGGACGTTCTTTTACCCTGGTATAAGCGTTATACTCAGGGGTACATGTAAAAATCGCAGCCCAACACAGCGTGTATCCCGTTTCGCTTCGCTAACGGGCAAGCCTTTCGCGCAGCGTGGTTTTGAGTTTTTCCTGCTCCCTGGCAGAGTCCACACGCAGGTCAATGTCAGGCCGTTAGACGGCTCCGCCAAAACAAGACAACTGACAAATGACTTCATCATCGAAAACATATCCGATTGCAAGAAAGAAATCAGCCCTATTATTATCTTGGGCTTGTTTGCTTTTTTCATTAATTCCATTCATTGGTGTTGGATTGGATTTGTCCTCTGGAAAACGTATAGGCTTTGATTACATTATCACCATTGCGTTTTGGATTTTGATCTGGGCAATTTTTTCCTTTGTTTTTCGCCGTTGGGCAATGACAGCCAAACTCACTATTTCGCCAAATGGCGTTGAATGTGACGACATAGCATCACTTGTGGGGTTTTCTACCAATTGGGAAAATATTCGTTCTGTGGAAGCCTCGAAGATGCGTCTATTTTTATTACTGGAAAAACCAAGCACTCCAATTACCAAGTTAGGAAAATGGGCAAGCAAATCTTCCCTTGTACGTCCCGACATCATTGATTTATCCAGTTTTATTGAACATTGGAAAAACGGTGAATTAAAAAGCGACTTTGCAAAATATGTACCACATCTTTTACAATCAGAGAGTCGGTAGAAATAAACACCGCCCAACAAAGCGTGCACCCTGCTTCACAAAGCGTGGCTTCGTTTTTTCTGCTTCCAAGCAGGTACTCCGCAGAGAGTCTGCGGGGCCTACGCAAACCGTTGGCTGGCTGCGTGGACAATCCAGTAAGTTTCAAAATTCTTTTGCCTTTTTCTCACAGATATAAAACCTGTATGCCTTCGTCGGACAAAAACATGCTGAAAAAAAGTAACACAAGTGCTGTTGTCATGTCCTCGCTTGCGCTCTTATCTGTATTGTTTACTTTAGCTTTCTGGGAGCTCCTCCGCAACCCCAGCCTATTACAGGATCCAGCACAACCACAACCTGCATTTTCAGGCAACGTTCTCATAGCATGGATAGCCGCCTTCGCCTTCCTTTTCATTATCTTTGTTCTGCCAGGTGCGTTTGTTATTCACAAGTGGGACGATGCATATTTTGGGAAAGAAGGGGCTATTCGCTGGGTCATATTTGGAATTATGTTCGGATGTTTGGCACAGTTGAGGTTGCTGATTCCAAAGGCAGCCCTTCAGAGAAGCTCTTCATCTTTCTTCCTTGAGCAATTACTTGGTCTTGTAGTGAGTTTTGTTGTTTTTTATGGTTCGCACTTTTTCGCTTTCAAGTTTCTGAAAGGCAAAAGACACTAAAAAATAAGCAGTGGGCTGGCACCAACACAGCGTGCATCCGTTTCACAAAGCGCGGCTTCGAGTTGTCCCCGCTCCCAGGCAGGATCCACACGCAGGTCAACGTCAAACCGTTAGACGTTTCAGAAATACAGCAAGGTTTTTTCAATCGGCTCAAGTTATCTGAAAGCAATAACGAGATTATGTGCCAACAGCTTAGCCCTTATACTGATTGGAGTTTATTCAAGGCAATCGAATCTAAGTTCATTTCAAAATTTAGTAATCAGCCCGTCATCGGAATAGCGTTTTATGGATTAGCATTGGTTATCGCAAATGATGTTTTTCGGCGACAACAAGTCAGGAGAAAATTACCATGTTGAAAAAAGGTTTTTACTACGGCATAATGTATTTATTAATTGCAATTTTATTCGCAGTCGGAGCGATAGGTAAAACTATCTCAGATAATTCTACTGTCCTTGCTATGCAATGGTTTTGTGCTTTTGTATTTGCTGTTATAGGTGTTTTGCAACTAAGAAAGAAAACCGCTGAGTAATTGGTAAACGAGTGAGTCTGGCATTTATTCTTTTCAAAAATAGTCATCTCTGGTGCAAAATACCTTTTTTTAAATTTGTGCCGTCATTATTAGCCAGCATTTGGGTAGGCTCAAAAACGCCCAACAAAGCGCGCACCTGACGCTGGGGATTCTGCGGCAATCTCAAGCAGTTTTCTACGCCTTATCATTTTTCTGGTTGGACGGCTTCGCCGTCCCTGCCCCAGCGCAAGTAACGCAAACCATGGGTGAACTGTACATACGGACTGTTGTAGAGGTTGATAATGAAAAGGCTACTTCCTTTTTTTCTTCTGTTCGTCATCTTGTTATCAACAACATCGCCCGTAAAAGCAGGAACGCAATTCAACCTGTATTACTTTGGCCCTGTCGACAGCATGGTCCTGCGAGCTTTTAACGGCTTCGACTTTATATCATTTGTCGATGATCCTGAACAAGCAGATGTTTTCCTGTTTGATGGCGTCATCCCCGACAACGAACACATTGCTAAAAGAATCCAAACTGGATATTCAAATCTAATACTATTTCTCGGTCCAAACATTAAATCTGACCAACTTAAAAAGCTATTAGGGGTTGAACACACGGTCAATCTTACTCCTACGAATGCAGCTGTTTCATTGACTGTAGGAAATCATGAAAGTGATACCCGCCTTGCTTGGGTAAACGACATCCGTTGGGCAGAAGCACCTCAAGTAAGAGAACGCTACCTGATTGAGAGCAGGGACATTATCCCAATTATTCAAGGAGAAACAGACAAATCCATAATTATAGGACTAGTAAAAAACGGTTCCGATTATGACGGAAACCCTAGTTCCATTAGCTATATAGTTTCGCCGTTTTTGGATGAAAAGAACAAGCCACTTCAAGAGTGGAAAGATTTTCGCTACATTCTCTTTGGCTTCGTCTTCTCGGGAATACCTTGGGCCAACCGCGAGTATTTCAATCTTCACTATGGATCACTTCATACTCCCGCGCCTACGTCAACATTAACTGGCGTACAAAGTGCAACTTCACTTATGACCAAGTCCCTACCTACTACTAGATTGGTCGATACACCGAAAGTCGTTACCTCCTCAACAACGAACGATACTCCCACCCAATCTCCAGCGTCAAACAATGCTTGGCCGTGTGTCACAATCATTTCTGTCATCGCGGTCATGAGCGGTGTCATTCTTAAAGCTCTTTTCTTTATCAGACGAAAATAGTAGGTATTGGTATTGTTCCCTGTAACCAACTTGGGAGCCGCCCAACAAAGCGTGCAGTGGATGGGTTGGATTCTGCGGCATTTTTGGGCTTTCTCTACGCCCAAGCAGAATCCTGCTATCAAAGTTTTGTCCACGCCCGCCCACCCGCGGGTAACACAGACCGTTAGGCGCAGAATAGCAAAGCATGTTACTCAAAAAAACGAGATGCCGTGACGCACAAACACCACGTTCACAAAAAGGAGTTTTGCAGATGAGCAATGAGCATAGGATTGAACAACTCCTCGTTGGATTCTTTGTAGCTATGATGTTGTTCATGATATGGGCAGACAGCTTACTCGCCAAGTTGTTGTTATTAGCGGTCTCGGCTTTATGTTGCGTTAGTCTTTTTTGGTTGCGGCGATATCTCAGCAAAAATGGGCTCATTGTCCTCATTATTACCTTGTTGATTGCGATTGCATCGGTATTGATTAACCTATTCTTTCTATCATAGTCATTCTCGAGGTCGATTGTCGGGAATCAGCCGAACACAACAGCGAGGACGGAACATTAAAATTCAACAAGCCTGTGAGCCTTCATGTCAATATTGCATGGCATGAGGAAAGCAAGTCCGTTTGTGGATCATGTAGATATTGGAACCTAATGACTATCAAAATGAAACACGAAATGTACAAACAGCCTCCCGTTTCTGGGGAATGCGTCTAACACAGCGTGCACCCGACGGGTGTGGATTATGCCGATTTACAAACTTTTTTCTCGCTTTGAGTTTTTCCTGCTCCCAAGCAGAGTCCATACGCAGGTCAATGTCAGGCCGTTGGGCGGCAAAGAGTTAATACATGAGTCTAGAACATCTTGGTAAATCGGCAATGATGGGCCCCTTGCTTCAAAAAGAAGTTGAGACTCAATTACTCAATGATTTGGCCCCGTACGGCATTGATCTTGTTGGGCTTTCCATTGATTGGTCAGGTGCCTGTCAGGAAGGACATTGTACGCAAGCAATAGACGGAAATCTGGAAGACTTATCGTCTGTTGCAGTCGTGAATTCAAACGGCACAATCGTTGCAGAGGGTTGGATGGAGTTCATACATGGCGGCGGAGACAATCCATTATTTGTCTTCTGGATTTTCTTAGATGACTTTCGGAGTGGCGAACGGCAGCAGGTAAAGAAAGAGCCACACATTCCTGGTCATATTTGGGCACGAATACCAGAATCGACAAAGTATCTTTGTGCCCGGAGTAGCGAGTATGATGCAAACTGGAAAGATGATCCATTGGTGATTTCATGGGGAAATGAAAATGCCGCCTAACAATGCATGCAGCGGTCAGGCGGATACACGAGCTTAAACAGATCCCTACAACCGAGGAAGTACCCAAAGGCAAATCGAGATAAAATCCAGGCAACCAAACGACAAACGCACACAAGCCCGCCTCATTCCATCTCAGGAGTTTTCTCATCCATGTACACTTTGAAGATCGGCGACAAAACCATTTCCATCCAAGACGGACAGACGGTCCGCGTGGAGGGCTTTTATCAAAACCCTGAGATCACACTAATTATTGAACCCTACAACCTGTTTTCATGCGATGATGTCCACTTCAATTACCCCCGGGAATTCATTTACGAAGCAGATTTGGAACAGGCTTATGTCAAGAGTTGGACGCTCTCTGGAAACGATTGCAAGATCATGTACTTTGTCTTCGATGTGTCCATCCAAATCAGTGATTTCCTCGACAGTATGCTCGAACGGTATGGCCGCCAGAATTGCACGGTCACAGACACTGCGCCACTGACACTCGGCCAAATGATATTAACGGGAACAGCTATCCATACCACCCTGGCGGGCGTAAAAATAGCGGTCGATATTTATCAGATCCCTTCCAGTGGGACATCCATGAGATTGCTGGTGATACAGGATTGCGTCGATTCATTCGGCAGCCGGTCGACGGAAGGAATGCACGCGATCCAACTCCTCGAGCAATCATTTCATCTTGAATCCTAGCGTCTTCGCTGACCATAAAACAGCCGCATTAGCCGTCTAATCCCCACCCGTAGGACACGTTCCTCTACCCTACTCGTCCTTTAACTTCCCCAATACCCGCTTCTCGCGTTTCTCCTATGTCAGTGCATACACATCCATCCGTGCCTCATCGGCTAACAGTAACTCAATTTCCATTTTCACCTTTTGAGAACCTCAGCCAGGCTTGTCACCAGGCCCGCAGGGCAAGTCTGCGATCCCACTTGAGGGTCACTCACACGGACCAACATATAGTAAATCCAGACAAATGACCTATGAGTCTGTATAATTTGGATATAATTTCCGAGGTAATGGCCGGAAATACCTGCACAAGGATTGCAAAATGGAATGGACGATATCTTTTCTACCAGATAAGAAGATTGTCACTATTCAAACATCGGGTGTTGCGGATGAAAAAGACTCCATGGAGATGGCTAAAAACATCTCGAAAGCGATGATCAAATATATGACAACCAGGTGCTTGATAGATCATAGCGCCATTGATTCGGTTTCAGGAAATGCAGTCGAAATATACCATCGCCCGAAAAGCTTGGTCAACATAGGCGTCCCTTTTAAGGTTAAGATAGCTGAAGTGGTGCTCCCAGTGTATAGGGCACACTTTGGTTTTCTTGAAGCTGTCTGCCGAAATCGCGGTTTTGATTTTCACATATTCGATGATCGAGAGACAGCCATTCAATGGCTGGTGGAATGAGCTAAAGCCTGGCTTTGCCTGACACGCCATTCCTTTAGTTCTTTCAAACTGTGCGATAAATCACAGCGTCCAGAGTAGAACCATCTTTCAACCCTGTATCTTCTCCAACACGCGCTCCTCGCGCCTCTCCCAAGTCAGCGACTGTACATCCGCGCGGGCCTGGGCAGCTAGAGACTGCCTGCGCGGTTCATCCACAAGCAGCGCCTCGATCTCCGCTTCCCATTTCCCAATTACCGATTCCCGATTCCCGTCTTCCACTCCCCCCGCAGGGCATAACACCGCATTGCCCTCATGCAGCACCTCGCGGATCGACGGCAGGTCCGCCGAGACGATAACGCGGCCCGAGGCCATGTACTCGAACATCTTCATCGGGTTGATGACCTCGGCGATGTCCTGTCCGCTGCTGGCCGAGATCGAGCGGCTGTAGGGCATGAGCAGCACGTCCGCGGCGGCCTGATACAGCGGGATGCGCGCGTGCTCCACGAAGCCCGTCATGGTCACGTTGGTCATGCGCGCCTCGCTCAGCTTCGCGCGCCAGAACTCCACCAGCTCAGGCGTGCCACCCACCCATAGGAAGTGGACCTGCGGCATGCGCCCCGCCAGTTCGAACAACAGGTCCGCGCCACGGCCGGGATAGATGTGACCCGTAAAGCCGACGGTCGGACCCTCAGGCAGATTCAACTGACGCCGCGCCTCGGCGGGATTCGGCAGCCCCTCATATTTTTCCAGCTCCACGCCGTTCGGCGCGACGATAACAGACCCATCTGGGAATTTGAGGTTGGTCGAGCGTTCCAAGGCCTTTCTCAACGCGGACGTGGTGACCGTCATGACCTTCGTCCCGCGCGCCTTCCAGAACTGACGCAGCCACCATGCGCCCATGCGTCCCGCCACATCGGCGTGCATTTCGAGCACCACGGGGAACCCGCTCCACGCGGCCAGCGCCGCCGACTGCGGCAGCCAGGTGTAGACCAGGTCCGCGCCGAAACGCCGCGCCGCCGACTGGGCGCGCAGGATGAAGTCCAGACGTTTGAGGCGCGGATTGGACGGAATCAGGCTCAGGTCAGGGACGAGTTTGAGTCCGTAATGGGCGCGGAGCTGCTCCGGGGTGGGAATCTCCGTCTCACGCGGGGCAAACATCCGCAGGTCATGTCCCAACTGTAACAATGCCTGGGTTACCTTCATGGCCTGGATCGAGTTGGCCGTGAGGGATGGAATCCGCGAGTTGGCGATGACGGCGATCTTCATCGAATTTCTCGTATGCCGCGCAGGGCCATGACGCCCACCGAGGCGATGTAATAGAACGAGAGCAGCGCGCCCGCCGCGAGGATGCCGTAGCGCGGAATCAGCCAGAAGGCCAGCGCCACCTTGATCAGGCCGACGATCAGAGTGGTCCAGATGGGGAACTCGGGCAAGCCCAGTGAGAGCAGCAGCGGACGATTCCAGAAGAGGGTGTAGTTGAAGGCCAGGCCGATGAAAAGCGCCAGCATGGCGGGGTAGGCCACGACGAATTCCTGATGGCCCGTGTAGAGGACCAGCGCGAACTGGCCGAGGAAGATGAATCCCAGCGCGGCAGCGGCATTGACCGCGAAGGAGAGCGCCGTAACCTTACGCAGGAAACTCCGCAGCGAGGCCCAAGCCTTTTGCACGATGAGACGGTTGATCTCGGGATAGGTGGCCGCGATGAGCGGGTCGGCGGGCACCGAGAGGAAACTGACCAGCGCGTAGGCCGCCTTGTAATAGCCGACCGCCTCGGTCGAGAGGAAATAACCCACCCACAACGGCTCGCTCTCGCGAAAGCCCTTGATGATGGTGGCGCTGATGTTCGAGCTGACCGCAAAGTGGACCAGGTCGCGCGATTGGGCGAAGGACGGCAGCGGCGCACGCCACCAGTCCGCGCCGAGGCGTTGGGCCAGTTCGCGCTGGGCGGTGAAGAACAGTCCCAGCCCGAGGATGACCTTGCCCGCCAGATACGCAGAAAGCACGACCCACAACGTGCTCGGCAGGAAGAATCCCGCCGCCACGATCAACAACGACACGACGCTTTGAATCAGATTGATCGTCCCCTGATAACGGATCTTGCCCGTGACCTGCAAGATGCCCGTGGAAGTCTCGGTGTTGAAGTTGGCCAGCAGTCCCAGCCCGAAGACGATGAACAGCAGTTCGGTGTCGGGCGCCTTGGCGATGGTCCGCGCCGCCCAGCCCGCCAGGATCAGCACCGCGGCGAAGGCCAGCAGCGAGACGGCGGTCTCGGTTAACGCGGCGGCTTTGATCAGCGCCGCGGCTTTTTGTTTCTCGTCCCTTTCGAGATACTCGCCGCCGTAGCGCACCACCAGCTCGCTCATGCGAAAGGACAGGATGCTGTTGACCGTGGACGCGAATCCCATCACGACCGTGATCAGGCCCAGCCCGTCCGCGCCGAGCAGACGGATGGCCAGCGCCCCCATGACGACGCTCAGTCCCAGGCTGATGGTATTGCTGGTGAACAGGTGCGCGCTGGAACGCAGCACGCGGCCAAGCAGCGGATCGTGTTTGAGTCTATCGAGAAGAGACATAGGGCAAATTGTAACAAGGATTCCTGCCGTGGTGGCTTTGAACCGCGAAGCAGCGAAGGGCGCGAAGATCCTCGGAATTTGAGAATAAAAAAAGAGTCCACCAAGCGATGGACTCTTTTCATTGGTTCAAGGGTTACGTTACGGCGTCAGCACATCGCGGGCCCAACTGCGCTCCTGGCTGTACCAGTCGATCAGGTTGGACAAACCCTGCTTCAGGTTGACCTGCGGCTGCCAGCCGAGCATCTCGCGCGCCTTGGACACGTCCGCCCAGTTGGTGAACATGTCGGCCAGGTTGGGCGGGCCATATTTGACATCCGCCTTCTTGCCGGTCAACTCTTCGATCAACTCGACCAGGCCGTTGATGGTGATAACTTCGTGCCCGCCCAGGTTGACGATCTCGTAGCCGACGGGTTTGAGCGCCGCGATGGTGCCGCGCACGATGTCGTCGATGTAGGTGAATCCGCGCGACTGGGTCCCGTCGCCGTTGATGCGCACGGGCTGACCTTCGGTGATCCACTGCACGAAGCGGAACATGGCCAGGTCGGGGCGGCCGGCGGGGCCGTAGACGGTGAAGTAACGCACGATGGTCACGTCGATGTCGTAAAGGTGATGGTAGGAGTGGGTCAACGCCTCAGCGCCTTTCTTGCTGGCGGCGTACGGCTGGAGCGGCTCACTGCTGGAGGCGGTCTCGGGCGTGGGGTAAGGCGGATTCTCACCGTAGATGCTGGATGTGGAAGCCATCACGATCTTCTTGCAGCCGAACTGACGGCAGACTTCCAGCATGTTCAACGTGCCCAGCACGTTCGACTCGAGGAACACCCAGGGATTCTCCACGCTGAAGCGGACTCCCGCCCGCGCCGCCAGGTGGATCACCCCGTCGAACTTATCGTTGCGGAACAGGTCGATGACGGGTTTCTCCGAGATGTCGGCCTTATGGAAGGAGAACCCCTTATTGGCCTGTAGTCTGCGCAGGCGATATTCCTTCATGCGCGGATCGTAGGCGTCGTTCATGTTGTCGATGCCGACCACGGAATGCCCCTGTTCGAGCAGCATTTCCGAGGTCCGCGCGCCGATGAATCCCGCCGCGCCTGTTACCAGATAATGTGCCATGTTGTCACCTCCATAACAACTACGCCCTGAGCGCAGTCGAAGGATGGCCTCGCTCCGCTCAGGGTGGACGATTACAATCGTTCTACGTTTTCGCTTTCCTTGCCCAATTTACCCGTGGCGTTGCGGCTGTCGAACACAAACTTGGCGGTCTGGATAATGGCGGGGTAATCGTAGACCTTGTGGTTGGTCACGATGATGACCGCATCCGCGTCGGCCACGGCAGACATCACGTCTTCGATGCTATCCATCTTCCAGCCTTCGTACTCGTGATGGATGTGCGGGATGTACGGGTCGTGATACTCCACAATGGCGCCCTTGCGCTTGAGCAGGGCGATCACGTCCAGCGCAGGCGACTCGCGCACGTCATCGATGTCGGGTTTGTAGGCCGCGCCCAACACCAACACCTTCGAGCCCTTGAGGGTCTTGCCGCGGTCGTTCATGGCCTCCAACAGGCGGTTGACCACGTAGCGCGGCATGTTGGTGTTGATCTCGGAAGCCAGGTCAATGAAGCGCGCATTGTAATTGAAGGACTTCATCTTCCACGAGAGATACAGCGGATCGATCGGGATGCAGTGACCGCCCAGCCCCGGCCCGGGTGTGAATTTCATGAAGCCGAACGGCTTGGACGCCGCCGCGTCGATGACCTCCCACACGTCCACGCCGAGGCGCTCGCACATGATGGCCATCTCATTGACCAGGCCGATGTTGATCATGCGGAAGGTGTTCTCCAGCAGCTTGGCCATTTCTGCGGCCTCCGCCGACGAGACCGAGTGGATGTGCTGGATGGCGCCCGCATACCAAACCGAGGCCACTTCGCTGCAAGCAGGCGTGATGCCGCCCATCACCTTGGGGGTATTGAGGGTAGTGAAATCCTCGCGGCCCGGGTCCACGCGCTCGGGCGAGAAGGCCAGGAACCAGTCCTCGCCGACCTTCAGGTCGTGTTCCTCGCCCAGTTTGGGCAGCAGCACTTCGCGGGTCGTGCCCGGGTAGGTGGTCGACTCGAGCACCACCACCATGCCTGCGTGCATGTACTTGGCCAACTCCTCCGTGGCAGACAGGATGAACGACATGTCGGGGTCGCCCGTCTTGCGCAGCGGGGTCGGCACGCAGATGCTGACTGCATCCATTTCCTGCAATGTGGAGAAATCGGTTGTGGCGGTCAGTCGCCCCGACTTGACCAGCTTCTCGATGGCCTCGGTCTTGACGTCGGGAATATACGAAATGCCCTTGTTGAGCGAGTCGACCTTGCGCGAATCGGGGTCCACGCCGGTCACATGGAAGCCCGCCTCGCCGAAGACCACGGCCAGGGGCAGTCCCACATAGCCCAGGCCCAGGATGGCGATCTTGGCGGTCTTGTCTTGCAGTTTCTCGATCAGAGTGTCTTTGATGGACATAGGAATTTTCCTTCCTTTATAGAGCCGTTTGTTAGAACAGACTCAACTGTTTAAGATTTTCCTTGCGGTACTCCTGCTTCGGCTTGGACGCGGCCTTGCCCAATTCCGCGCGGACTTCCTTCAGCAGTACAGGCAGCTTGATGAAATCCGCCAGGATGGTCGCCTTCAACGCGGATTGCGTCAACGCATCGGCGGGCGGATGCATCGGGACGACGTAGCGGCTTCCCGACTTGCGCAGGGTTCCGTGCACCAAGCCGATTCGCGGCCTGGGCAGGAAGCGTCCCAGCGAGCAGCGGCCCAGGGTGACGATCACGCTCGGGTTCACGGCCTCGATCTGACGGTCCAGGAAAGTGCCGCAGGCGGCCACTTCCTCGGGCAGCGGATCGCGGTTACCCGGCGGACGGCACTTGACGACGTTCCCGATCCACACTTCCGAACGCCGCAATTCGGCCTGCGCCAACAATTGTGAGAGGAACTGCCCCGAAGCGCCCACGAACGGACGTCCCTGCTCGTTCTCGTAGAAGCCAGGTCCCTCGCCGATGAACATGACCTCGGCCCGTGCTGGCCCCTCGCCCGGGACGGGCAACTTGCGCGAAGCATGCAGGGCGCAACGCTCACAGATCGAGATCTCGCTGGCGATTTCTGCCAGGGTTTGCTCCGCGCTCATGGCGTGTCTCCGTTGGAATTGAATTGAGCCAGGTCGAGCGACATCAGAATCGCGTCCTCGTGATTGTCTTTGTAATAACGCGGACGGCGTCCATCCTCCACGTACCCGAAACGGCGATTCAACGTTTGTGCCGCTTCGTTGCTGGCCCGCACCTCCAGCAGCGACTTGACTGCCCCTTCCGAGAGCGCGGACACAAGGGCATGTGTCATCAATTCGTCGCCGATACCCTGCCGCCGAAAATCGGGATGGGTGGCGATGGTGGCGATGTGCGCCTCGTCCACGATCATCCAAACCACGATCATGCCCACGACGCGGCCTTCGGCCTCGGCCACCCAGCAGCGTGCCGCGGGGTTGCTCGTCACCTCGAAGTAGAACGAGCGCTCGGGCCAGGGCAGCGAAAACGCTAACAGATCGATCTCATGCACGGCGGGCACATCGGCCTCGACCATGCGGCGTATCCTGAATTTCATCCTGGGATGGGTTCGGCAGCGTGCAGATAAATCGGCGCCAGCGACGACAGGTCATCGACCTTCCCCGCCTGCCAGCGCGCCCAGGCCAGTTCGGCCAGGATGGCGGGACGGCGCACCGAGTTGGCGGCTGTCATCAGCACCACGTTGACGCGCTTGCGCGCCAGGCGCTGACGTTCCTCCGCGTTCAACTCACCGCACACGATGGTGGGATTCTGAATCTGCTCGGCGAGCGAATCCACCGTCTCCACTTTGGCTGGACCCTGGGCTTGCCATCCATTTTCGGAAGCCGCATACCAGCCGACGGCCAGTCGTCCGCGCCCGGCTTGCAGCGTGGCGACCAGTGGCAGGTCCGAAACAGGCTGGGCGGCGGCGACCACGTCGAGGGTGGGGATACCGATCAGCGGCAGGCGGCGGGCCAAGGCCAGTCCCTTGGCGAAGGACAACCCGACCCGCAATGCGGTGAAGGAGCCCGGGCCGATGGCCACCCCTAAAGCGGTGACCGCTTCCATCGTCAGGCCGCAGCGGGCCAGCAGCCCCGCCGTGGACGGAGCCAGCTCCACGGTGTGGAACTGACGGTTGGTCCAGGCCATCTCGGCCAAAACCTGCGCGCCGTCATACGCGGCCAGTCCCATCTGGGCGGTGGATGTGTCAATCGCCAGTAACATTAATCGCCTCCAAAGACGGCCTGGCGCAGATCGGCCAGCAGGGCGTCGTTGCGCCTGCCATGCGCGGTGAAGCGCATCTTGCGATGCTCTTCGGCCAGGTATTCCATTTCGAGCCAGATATGATTCGCGGGGATCAGGTCGCAGATGCGCTCCGCCCACTCGACCAGCAGCGGTCCCTGAGCCAGCATGGACTCGAGGTCCAGTTCTTCAGCCTCGGGCACCGAGTCGAGCCGATAGGCATCCATGTGATGCAAATGCGCGCCGTCGGCACGGCGGTACATGTTGACGATGATAAAGGTGGGACTGGAGACCGCATCGAGCGTACCCCAGCCCTGGGCGAGTCCCTGCACGAACGTGGTCTTACCCGTGCCCAGATCGCCCTGCAGGCAGATCACGTCCCCGGGACGCAGCATGGACCCCAGGCGCATGCCCACGCGGCGGGTTTGCTCGGGACTGCGGCTGAAGAAGTCGAGGGTGTGTTGGTCGAGGATGGGCATATCGCGTAGATTCTACTCCAAAAAAGACAGACGCGCCGCACGGCGCGTCTGTCAGCTTCATGGAGTTGGAGTTCGGGTTGGCGTGGGCGTCGGCGTGGACGGTTTCTTCGTGGGGCTGGACGGCGGAGTCTTCGTCTTGGTCGGTGTGAGAGACGGCTTGGGTGTTGGCGAAGGCGTGATGACCACCAGCTTCTTCAAA